>JACQGG010000011.1 GCA_016199665.1 Acidobacteriota bacterium
GGCCACTGCGCTCCATCGGCTCCACGCGCGGCCTCACTGCCTGCTCGGCAAACCGCCGGACGCTTTCCTGAAACATCTTTTCTTCATCTCGAAGCTTCATCGGCAGCGACCGCCTCTGCAGGGTCCGGGCCCGGCGGTCGCCGGGCGCCGGAGATTGAGACCCTTAAATTAGCCCATGGACCGTTTCATCGTTGATCATTGCCAAAACGACATTTAACATAACCTCGTGCGGGAAACGCAATCGCTGTTTTCGCTCAGGAGGATCGATGGCCGAACTGGAGTACCTGGATAAAGGTCAGGAGCCGGCAGAAGCTTCTGAAATCTTCGATTCCATGCAGAGCAAACTGGGCAGAGTTCCCAATATCTACCGCATCATGGGACACGCGCCTCAAATTCTGCGGCTGGTTGTAGACTTCAGCAAAGCGCTGATGCGCACCAAGTTGGATGCTCAGCTCCGTGAGCTTGCGTACATTAAAACGTCGCTGGTCAATGACTGCAACTATTGCGCCCATCATCACAAAGCCCTGGGGCGCAGGGCGGGCCTGACCGATGAAAAGATCGAAGCCCTGGAGGATTACCGCAGCAGTGATCTTTTTTCCGACCTGGAAAAGCTGGTCATTCGCTACGCCGAAGACCTGACGCGCGACGTAAGGAGCGATCGCAAAGTCATGGAGGCCCTCAGGCAACACCTGAGCCCTCAGGAGCTTGTGGAGTTGAACGCCACGGTCGGCCTGGCCAATTTCACCAACCGCTTCAACGAATCCTTCGGAACAGAGTTGGAAGAATAGCGACCATTTGTCTGGTCCGGCTGGCCGGTGTTACACTCAACCGGCATTTCTCACAGGTTTTCGTGCCTCCGCAGTAGAAAATTTGAGAGAAATGCGGGTTAAGCCCTAGCCAATGGATAATGTCGATAGCCTCGTTCTGGTAGTTGTCTCTCTGCTGCTGGTCCTGATCAACGGTTTTTTTGTCGCAGCCGAGTTTGCCATTGTCAAAACCCGGGGAACGCGGCTGGACGAACTGATTTCCCAGGGCCGCTCCTCCGCCGGAACTGCCAAGAAACTGCACGCGGAGATGGACCGCGCCCTCTCCGGCACCCAGCTCGGCATTACCTTGGCAAGTCTGGGTCTTGGATGGCTGGGGGAACCTGCCTTTGCCCACTTGATTGAAGGCGTGCTTCAAGTAGGGCCCTGGTCAACGGTCGTGGCCCATACCATCAGCATCGCAGTCGCTTTTCTGTTTATCACGCTGCTGCATCTGGTATTCGGCGAGCTGGTGCCGAAAACCTTGGCGATCCGCCACAGCGAGAGGACCTTGCTCCGGCTGGCGCGACCCATGCGATGGTTCTACCAGGCCGCTTATCCCATGATCTGGTTCTTGGACTTGGCGGCTACGGTCACCCTCCGGGTTTTTGGAACCAAACCGGCCGGAGAACGCGAGCGGGGACATTCGGAGGAAGAGCTGCGCCTGATCCTGGCGCACTCCAGCCGCTCCGGGCTCATCTCGCGCGAAGAACAGCGACTCGTGGAGAGCGTGTTCGATCTGGCCGACCGCTCTGCGCGGCAGGTGATGGTTCCTCGAACCGACATCATCTTTTTGCGGGTCGACCGGCCGTTTGAGGAAAACCTCCGGATTGCCCGCGACTCCGAGCATACCCGCTACCCTCTGTGCGAAGGCGACATTGACCATGTGATTGGCATCATAAATGTCAAGGACCTGCTGTTCCGGAGCGACGGCGTCGATTTACGGGCGATTCGGCGCGAGATTCTCTTCGCTCCGGAAATGAAATCGGTGAAAGAGCTCCTGCGGGAATTTCAAAAGACGCACCTGCACATGGCCCTTGTCGTTGACGAGTATGGCAGCACGGCTGGACTGGTCACGCTGGAGGATATCGTCGAAGAGCTGATCGGTGAAATACAAGACGAGTTCGATCTGGAGTCGCCGAAGTTCCAGAAGATAGATGAGAAGAGCTTCCGCCTCGCCGGCAATCTGATGCTGGAAGAACTTTCAGAGCGGCTCAGCGTGGAGATCCAGGATCAGGAAAACGACACGATTGCAGGGCATGTCATGGCGCTGCTCGGCCGCCCGGCGCGCGTTGGCGACACGGTGAGAATCGGTTCCTACCGCCTGCGCGTCGCGCGAACCAAGCGGTTTCGGATCACGGAACTGCTGCTGGAGCGAATCGAACCGGCTCCGGTGGAAGACCTCTGGCGTGGAAGACCTTAGCGGATGCGAATGTCTTTGAGAAACAGATAATCCCCGGATGGAACGACATGGACATTTTCCAGGCGCCGGTTGTAGACCACAACATTGTCCGGGTACCAAAGGCTGACGTAGGGGAGATCTTCCGCCACAATCTTCTGCACATCGGAAAATATTTGCTTCCGGACGCCAATATCGGGCGTCTGGTTGGCCTGATCCAGCAGCCGGTCGACCCGGGGATTAGCGTAATGCCCCCGGTTGGCTCCCAGCGGGGGAACGCTTCTGGAATAAAATACGAAGCTGAAAATGTCGGTGAAAAGATTGGCGCCCACCCACCGCAGCGAATATAAATCGAAGCTCCCTCGCCGGACGTCCGCAAGCACCGTGGCAAGCTCATAGGTTCGGATCTCCAGGTTAATACCGACGGCGCGCAGGTCATGCTGGATGATCTGAGCCTGCTGCAGGAATTCAGCGGCGGGCGAGGCCGTGTACGCCAGCCGCAATCGGGCGGGCGCTCCGCCGGTGCCCGGGTCAGGATAGCCGGCCTCATCCAGCAGGCGGCGGGCGCGGGACGGATCGTAGTCGTACTGTTTCGTTTGGGGCTCGTAAGCCCAGTGCGTGGGCGGCAGAATGCTGCTGGCCTTGCGGGCAAAATTTCGGTAAAGATGGCGCATGATGCCGTCCCGGTCAATCGCCGAGGCAATTGCCTGGCGCACTTTAAGCTTGGAAAGCGCCGGGTGCCTCAAGTTGAAGGCGAGATACTGATAGCGGACACCCGGGGCGCTTTCCACCCGCAGGTGCGGCTGCTTCTGAAGACGGAGCAGCATGTCCCCCGGAACGGAATTGAGCGCCAGGTCCACCGAGCCCCGCTCCAGCTCCAGGGCGCGCGTGGTATCGTCGGGAATGATGCGGAAATGGAGCCGGCTCACCGCGGGCGGGCCTTCAAAGTACCGGTCAAAAGCTTTAAGACGAAGCGTGCGCTCCGGCTGAAACTCGGCAAGCTGATAGGGGCCCGTGCCTACCGGGCGCCGAAAAAAATCCGGGCCGGAACCGGCCGGGACGATCCCAATGGCGGGGCGAACCAGGTTGGTCAAGAACTCCTGATACGGCTGGAAGAGGCGCATGACGACGGTATAGCGATCCGGCGCCTGGACTTCCCGGAGCTTTGCAAAACTCCCCTTTTTAGGCGTCGCCAGCAGGGACAGGCTGTCCAGCGTAAACTTCACGTCGGCGCTGGTCAGCTCCCGGCCGTCGTGGAACAAAACTCCACGACGCAGGTGAAACAGGTAAGTCAGAGGGTCCGGATTTTCCCAGGACTCTGCCAGGTCCGGCGCAAATTGGAAGTTGGAATCGCGGCGCAGCAGCGAATTAAACATCAGTTCGCAGACGTGGGCAGTGACTTCACTGGTGCCGATCCTTGGATCAAGAGTCGTGGGACTGCTCTCCAGTGCCATGACGATCCCGTTTGGATCCGGAAGGGAGGATTTCGAACAGGCCCCGGCGAGCGGCAGGCAGGCGACGAGAAAAAGGGGTGCAAAGAAAGGAAACGACTGCAGGGGTCGTGGGGAGAAACCCTTAGACCTGGGGGACCTGTTCCGCGGCCGGGTGGAGTTTCTGCAGGGTTGAGACACGCGCGCCCTTTCGTACCGCGATGATCTGCGCCACGATGCTTACAGCGATTTCCTCGGGAGTTTCCGACCCGATATCCAGGCCGACCGGAGATTCCACCCGCGCGAGCCACTCCTCGGAAACACCGCGCCCTCGCAGGTAATCGAAGATGATTTTTGTTTTGCGGCGGCTGCCCACCATGCCGAGAAACTTCACCGGGGCGTCGATCACCTGTTCTAAAACCGTCTGGTCGTGGCCATGGCCTCGGGTGACGATGACGATGTAGGAATTCGAGTGAAGTGGGATCTTCTCCCGGACTCTGTCGAACTCGCACACCAGCACCTCGTCCGCCTCCGGAAATTTCTCGTGCGATGCATAGCGTGCCCGATCATCAACGACGGTGACCTTAAAACCGGCGATCTTTGCGACCCGGGAAATATAGGACGAAATATGTCCTCCTCCAAAAATCACCAGGTGAGGGTCGGGCAAAATCGGCTCTATAAAGAACTCCACGGTTCCTCCACAAACAAGCCCATCCCGGGCCGCGTCCCGCTGATTCAGCGAAAATTTCAAGATCGTGGACTTGCCGGTCGCCATTACGTCCTGGGCCGCCTGCCACACTTCGGCTTCAGTGCAGCCGCCTCCAACTGTGCCGAAAAAACTGCCGTCTTCCCGGATCAGCATCTTGGCGTTGTCCTTGCGGGGGGTCGACCCGATCTGGCGGATCAGAGTCGCCAGCGCAGCTCTTTCGCCCTTCTTTCGTATCTCGACAATTTGCTGATAAAGGTCCATATCCTCCCAACCCTGGCCCAAGTTCGTCACAGAGCCGCGCGCGTAAGCAAGCGGCGCGCGAACTCATTGAAATGCCGCGCCGCTCCCTGGCGGTCGCGGTTCGGTGACGAAC
>JACQGG010000221.1 GCA_016199665.1 Acidobacteriota bacterium
ACCTATCCAGAGCGGCTCGGACCTCTCCCGTTCCCCGCCCCACAACACAATCCCGCCCGACAACGACTTTCAACCTTTTTGATGGGCCGCAGGCCCATGGACACTCCGTAACCGTCGCGGTTCCGCCACCGCCCAGGTATCAAGCAGGCAATCCATCTCCGAGTCTCGTGGCGCTGACAGTAACCGTCGCGGTCCCGCCGCCGCCTGGGTATCATGGGTGGAGTCCTTGGCTGTTACAGCTACTTTCCGGTGCAAGATGACTTTGACCGCCACCGCCGAGACGCAGAGTTCGCAGAGAATACGCGGAGAACAATGCCTCTGCGCTCTCGGCGCCTCCGCGGTGATCTCAAAAAAGTGATTCTTGCGCCGCAAAGGGGCTAGTTTGCCTGCAGCTTGAGCAGGCGGCGGGCGTTTCCCTGGTAGATCTGCTCCCTTTCCTCCCGGCTGATCTGCAGCTTGTCGATGACCCGGATGGTTTCGCGAATGTAGAGGCCATCTTCCGGATCGAACGGGTAATCGGAAGCAAACAGCACGTGATCGGCGCCAAAGAAGTCCAGCCCGCATTTTGTCGCCGACAGGGAGCCAAACAGCGCCGTGTCGGCATAGAACATCTTGAAATATTCCAGAGGCCGCTTCTTCATCGACTTCCGCAAGCCGGCGTAGTCCTCCTCGGAACTGCGCTTGCCGAGTTGATCCCAGCCGTAACCCACCCTTCCTTCAAAATAAGGAGCCATGGCGCCCATGTGATGCGTGATGACCTTTAGATTGGGAAGCCGGTCGAACAGCCCGGAGAAAACCATCCGCGCCATGGCGGCGCTGGTTTCGTAGGGCCATCCGAAGGCCCACCAGATTTCATATTTTGACTTCTCCTCAGAGAGATAGTCCGGGAAATTGGCGCCGCGCGCCGGGTGAAGCCAGAGGGGCAGGTCATAGCCGGCCATCCCTTCAAATATTGAAGCAAATGCCGGTTCGTCAAGCGGCCTGCCGGCGGCATTGGAAAACAACTGAACGCCCCGGGCGCCGAGTTCTTTGATGGCGCGGTGCATCTCGCCGGCGGCCGCCTCCGGATCGTTCATGGGAAGCGAGGCGACAAATCCAATGAAACGGTCCGGGTGGCGCTCGACCAGCTCCGCCATCCCGTCATTGGCCATTTTCGCCAGCAGGGGGGAGGTCTCGGGTCCCGCCAGCACTTCCAGCGGAGGCGATGCCAGGGAAAGAACCTGGCAGTACTCTCCGAACTTGTCCATCATCCTGAATCTTGCATTGAGATCGACCAGAGTCGGTACGTTGCGCACCCGCTTTCCCATATCCTTGTGGCCGGGTGCGACTTCCATCATCGTCTTGAAGAACCGTTCCGGGAAAATGTGGTTGAAGACGTCAATTTTCATTGCTATTGCTCCCTCAACGCAGAGACGCAGAGGTCGCAGAGAATGCGCGGAGGTTTTTTCTCTGAGCCGCCTCTGCGTCCTCCGCGACGCGGATCATGGATCATGGATTATAGAGGATGGATTATAGATCATGGATAGTCTGTTTCCTCTGCGGCGCCTCGGCGGTCAATAAACTCGCCGACACGGCCAGAACCCAGTCGCTCCAGCCTTCTGGAGAGCCACCCTCAGACCCCGGCGGCGCGCACCTTGATTCTCCGCGCTTTGAGCTCGTAACGGGGAAGAGATCCCTTTTCGGCAATGGAAACCCGCGCGCGTATCCCCAGTTGCGCTCTGACCTTGTTTTGAACCAAAGCTGCCAGCGGGTCGGCATCGGGGCTGAGACCCGCCTTGAGCTCTATTCGAATCACCAGTTCGTCCATGTGGCGTTCTTTGAAAACCTCGATTTCAAATTCTTCTATTTCGGGAAATCCCCGCAGGACATTTTCCACGCCCGACGGGAACACATTGACGCCCCGGACTGTGATCATGTCGTCGACTCGACCCAGGACTCCCCCCATGGCTCTCCTGAAGGTCCGGCCGCAAGCACACTTGTCGCTGTTGAGGCGAACCCGATCCCCCGTCCGGTACCGGATCAGGGGCATCCCGATCCGGCCCAGATTGCTGATGACCAGCTCTCCCTGTTCCCCGTCACCGACCGGGCGCCCGGTCGCCGGTTCGACGACCTCAAAGATGAACTCGCCTTCGTTCAGGTGAACCCCTCCCGTCTGCAACGCGCATTCAAAGCCGTAGGCTCCGACTTCCGTCATGCCGGGGTGATCGTAGCATTTGGCTCCCCACAATTCCTCTATCCTCTGTTTTGTCGCGGGAATGCTGGCGCCCGGCTCCCCGGCATTTATGGTGAGTCTGACGGAGCTCTGTCTGAGGTCCACCCCCCCCATCTGGCCGGCCACTTCCCCGAGCCGCAGGGCATAGGTGGGAGTGCAGACCAGGACGGTCGCTTTATTTTCCAATATGGAAAGCACCCGTTGTTCTGAACTCTGGCCGCCCCCGGCCAGCACCAGGTTGCCCAGCTTCTGAGCGCCTTCAAAAGCGGTCCAAAAGCCTATGAACGGGCCAAAGGAGAAGGCGACAAACACCTTGTCATCCGCTCTGACTCCAACGCCGCGATAGATATAAGCCCAGCATTCCATCCACCATCGCCAGCAGGCGCGGGTGTCGAGCCATTTGAGCGGTTTCCCGGTGGTGGCGGAGGTCTGGTGCATCCGGATGAAGCGGGACGGATTAACCGTCAGGTTCGTGCCAAACGGCGGATGCTCAAGCTGATCCTGCACCAGTTCCGATTTCAGGGTGAAGGGAAACGCGGCGAAGTTCCGGTATTTTACCTGCTCCGGGCGGAGTCCGGCGGAGGCGAATTTCCTCTGGTAGAACTTATTGCTGGACAGGATCCGGCGGGCCTGTTCATCGAATTTCCTGGCCTGAAGCCGCCGGATCGCAGAAGCCGTCGCGGTCTCGATGCTGCTGCGGTGGTAAATGACTTCGTTTCCTTTGGGCATGGCGCCGGCCGCTTGACGAAATCTGAGGTCCCGCTCCTGGCTATCCGATTCCGATCAAGGGCCAGTAGTATGGCACCACAAGAAGCAGGAGAATCGATTCCGCGATCAGGAAGAAGAGGCCGATCTTGAAAACATCCCGGGCCTCAAAGGATCCAAATGAATATCCTGCGATCAACACCAGAGACTGATAGATGAACAGCTTGCCTCCGGTGGCGAAGCTCCACACCATCCCCATGGCCAGGGGATCCAATTCGTTCTTGAGGGCAAAGTTCATCACCAGGGGCATAGAGATTGCGACCATCGAGGTCTCTGAGGCCAGGACCAGATGCGCCACAAAGGCGGACCAGTAAAGAACGACCGTGGACTGCAGGACATTATGGACATAGGGGGCCATGAACTGGAACAAAACATCCGTTACCACGTCCAGTGCCTTTGTGTCGCGCATGGCTTCCGCCATGCTGATGGCTGCACCCATGAAAATGACGATGAAGAAGTTGACTTTTTTCGCCTCCTCGGCGCGCAAGACTCCAATGCGTGGAAGTGTGGCTCCCAGGCCGGTTCCCAACCCGATCACAGCCGGGCTGATATGATGCAAAAAGTCCGTCGCCCAGAGCGAAAGAGCCACCAGGGCCCAAAATGCGGCCCTTTTCTCCCTCGCAGACCACGGGCCCAAAGCCGCAAGCTGTTGTCGCAGGAAAATCTTGCCTCCCGGCAACTCGTTCTTTTCGGGAGGATAGAGGCGAAGCATAAGCCACCACGCAGCCAGAATATTGATTACGTCGAGAGGCAGGTAGGCGATAAACCAATGGCTCCAATAGACGGGCACGTGGCCGAATTTCTCAATGAGGGACCGTGCCAATATGGAGGGCGTGCTGGCAATGATACTCTTGTCAAACAGCGTAGCCGAGAAAGTGATGGCCAAGATCATCGCCTTGGCCACATTGCTCTTCTTGTCGAGTCCAAAGCTGGCCACCACGCCGAGCACTATCGTGCCTAGCAGGATCACCCGCGGAGGCCCGGCAGGAATCATAAAGGTCATTAAGAAATCAGTGAGAATGAACCCAAGCAGGATGCGGGGGTAGGAGGTGCCGATATGCGACAGGATGGTGTAGGCAAGCCGCCTGGCCAATCCGCTCTCGGTGACCATTGCCCCGACAAACAATGCGCCCAGCAGGAACCAGGGATTTTCACTGCTGAAACCCCGAAAGGCTATGTCCGCAGGCACGACCTTCAGGGCCCAGAACAGCCAGCACCCGATCAAGCCGGTCATGGCGTGCGGAGTCACCTCGACGATCCAAAAAATGACCATGAACGCAACAATCGCCAATCCGTGTTGCGCCCGCGGCTGCAGACCGAGGGGCGCAAACCAGAGAACCAGAAAGGCGAGGATCCCGATTGCGGCTCCGACAATTTTCATTCGAGGAAATGGCTCTGAATGTTCCATGTCACGACTCGCCGCCGGGCCCGCCGGAGTTATCATGAATTATCCCCTGTTTATTTGGCGCACATACTAAAGCTGCGCCGTCGATTAGGCAACGAAAAAAACAGCCGGGGAAATTCAGAACCGCGCGCAGGTGAAAAAATCGGGGACAGCCCCGGCGAGCCGGAAGGAAATTGCCGTCAATCCTAAGGCTCCGCAAAGGCTCTTGGGACAGTCCCCGATTTTTTCACACAGACTCTCAACCGGTCCCGATCGCCGCGCAGGCAGGTCCAGGCGGTGAGACTTTTCACCGAGCCGGTTCCAGATCCCTCGTTTTTAGCGTTTCGAAGGTCGACACCGTGGGCGGATCAAAGCCCAGGCCGTATTCGGCCCAACGGGAAATCACTTTCTCGTAGACCTTTGGATCCAGTCGCGTGCGGCGTGAAAAGGCGGCGAGGTTTCGGTGCTCGATGCACGCGTTAACCAGCGCTTTGGAACCGTAGGGCCGTTTTTCCGGGGGATTCTGAGTGGGATCCAGCCATGTGGACCAGGTCTCCCGCAGGATATCGACGTCTTCGACCGGGTTACAACGGGTCGCCATTGCCCAAAGGACCTCGTTTATGTCCGTGGGGTCGACATCCTCATCCACCGCCACAATCCACTTGCTGTAATACGCGCCCGCAGGGCATTGGGCAACCAGAGCCAGCACCTGCGGAGCATGGCCGGCATAACGCTGCTGCATGGAGACCACCGTCATACCGAAGCCGCCTGCCGCCGCGGGGTGAGCGTAGACGCCCTTGATGCCGGGCACTCCCAGGCGGTCCAGATCGTCCCACACGCGCGCCGACCGCATCACGGCGTACAGCAGCCCGCACTCGTTGGAGGCCCAGTAGTCGGCCATCAAAGCGGCGGTGGTGATGGGCCGGTTGCGGAAATGAACCGCCTTGACCTCCACCAGCGGTGCGAGATCTTCTGGCCGGCCGTAGTAACCGGTGAATTCTCCGAATGGACCTTCCATGCGCGTGGAGCCCGGATGGGTTATTCCTTCCATGACGATCTCGGCCCTGGCCGGGATCATCAGGCCGGTTGCCTTCCCGTCAACCAGTTCGATGGGCGCCCCTTTGAGTCCTCCCGAGTAGGGAAACTCGGACTCGGTCTTGGGAAGTGTCAGCCCTGAAACCATGAACAAGGCCGGTTCCACACCCCAAACCGCAGCCACCTCACAGGGCTTTCCCTGCTGCCACCACCCGTCGATATGCAGGCGGGCATCCTTGCCGGGCGACAGATACAAACCGACATGATTCTTGTCGTGAACCATCATTCGATACGTGCCGACATTGAGGTGTCCTTTTTCAGGATCGCGAGTGATCACAGCGTCTGCGGTCCCAATGTACCGCCCCCCGTCCAAAGGCCAGTGCCGCGGCACCGGAAATCGCCATAGATCCACGGCGTCGCCCACCATTGAGTTTTCAAATACCGGAGCATCTCCGGCGGATACTTTCTTCGGGGGAACCGGTCTCTTCAGACGGACCCCTGCGGCGCGGATCAGCGTCTTCAGATCAATGTCTCTCGGTATTCCCATGGCGGTGGCAAAACGGCGCACACTGGATCCCAGCGAATTCCACAGGACCGGGGTTTTATATCCGCGCACATTCTCAAACAAAAGCGCGGGCGCCCCGACTTTTCGGTGGGCAACATAAACCAGGGCCGCCATTTCCATGTCCCAATCAACTTCAGCTTGTATCCGATGCAGTTCACCGAGTTCTTCCAACTGGCGACAGTACTCCCTTAGATCCCTGGGCCCCTGTCCCTCCAGCAAACTCATTTCAGTCTCCTCGATATGCGCGGCGGGAGACGCCGGCGACACCGCCATTTCCTCCATTTCCTTCTCCTCCTAAATTAGGTTTGTTGTTCCATCAAAGTTGCGACGATACTCACCCCTGGCCGACCCAAACTGAGGTCCACCGGGTTGTCGCGGATGGGAGGATAGACTAACGCAATCTTCAATCAATTGCCAGCGTCTTTTGACTCCCTTTTGACTTCCCTTTGAGTGCAGGATGAAGGGGCAGATCGGCGGAGAACTCGACCTGGGACCGACGATGCTGGAACCTTCCGCGCGCAGCGCCTTTTACTTTTGAGAGCAGCCCGGCGTCACTCTCGCGGTTTTTCCTTGACATGCCTGTTTGAAATCAGACGATAATAGGTTTATCTGAATTGATTACCGATATTTCTTTGTCCGTGCCTGTGGGGGAGGGACATATGTATTGGAGACGAAGCCAGGTTTGCGGATTGTGCTCTGACAATGCGCAATCCCTGCGGAATGGTGCGACAGTTCGGGGGTTGTTCGCCTCGGGCCATGGGAAGTTTCAGGAGACGAACATGGGAATGAGACCCTTTGTGAGAAGCGCGATGGTGGCTCTGTTAATGCTGTTAGCACCGGTGAAGGGTTATGGTCAGGTGACCACCGCGTCAGTTTTGGGGATGGCAAAAGATGAACAGGGAGCGGTTATACCGGGTGTGACCATCACGGCAGTTCACACCGAGACGGCTGCGGAGAGAAGCACAGTCACCGATGACCAAGGCCGGTATCGCCTGAGCGGCCTCTCCCTGGGCAACTACGCGGTCCGAGCTGAACTTGAGGGTTTTAAGAAGGAGATTCGAACCGGGATCCTGCTTACGCTGGGCCGGGAAGCCGTTGTGGACTTCACCTTGTCGGTGGGCGAGATTACCGAGCAGGTGGTGGTGAGCGGCGAAGCTCCGATCGTGGATACAACCAGTTCGGGTTTAGGCGGGCTGGTCAACGAGGCCAGGATTAAAGAACTCCCCTTGAACGGACGCAGTTTCCAGCAATTGGCGCTCCTTGAGCCTGGCGTCGTGATGGCGACCAAGTCGACCGGGAGTCTGCTCAATCAGGGTAAAGGCACGCGGCTTTCCGCCAGCGGTGCAAAGCCTTATTTCAACGTATTTTTGTTGGACAGCGTGGAACTGAACGATCCGGCCGACAGCAGCGGCGCCAGCGCGGCGGGTCAGATGCTGGGTGTGGAAGGGATTCGGGAATTTCGAGTTATGACCAGTAATTTCACCGCCGAATACGGAAGAGGCGCGGGAGCGGTGGTGAGTGCCGTGACCAAGTCGGGCACCAACACGTTTCATGGGAGTGTTTATGAGTTTCACCGCAACAGCGCGCTGGATGCGAGGAACTTTTTCGATGTTCTAAAGCCGGCCTTCCGGCGTCACCAGTTTGGTGCGGAAGTGGACGGTCCCATCCGCAGGGATTCCACGTTTTTCATGGCCAACTATGAAGCGTTGCGGGAAGCGCTCGGACGGACTTTGATCAATTTCGTCCCGGATGATGACGCCCGTCGGGGGATACTGCCGGGTCGGGCGCCCTTTCAGGTCAATTCAGCGGTGGCGCCATACCTGGCATTGTATCCTCGGCCCAACGGGCAGCTCCTGGGCAACGGAGTCGGGATCTTTACCTATGGCGCTACCGATACCACCACGCAGCATTTTTTCATGGGCAAGGTCGATCAACGCTTGTCAAACGCCGATTCTTTGTCCGTGCGCTACCGCTTCGACCGGGCGCAGGTCGAGAGCGTCAAAGATGTGATTTTTGATAATCTTGCCAACTCCAAGTCGCATAATGCCCTGGTGGAAGAGAAGCGGATTTTCACCCCAAATCTCCTCAATACCGTCCGCTTTGGTTACAATCGCCCGCTCGTCCGGGAAGATGGAAAACCGCGTCTGGCCCTGGATGCCTCCCTGGCGCCGATTCCGGGCTCGGGAATGTTCTGGAGCAGCATCGATGTAACCAGTCTTTCTTCCACCGGCCAGCGTGAACGGCAGCAGCTCTTTGACTCTACTTATCAGATATCGGATGACGCAATCTACACTCGAGGCGCGCACAGCGTGAAGTGGGGCGGTTTGGCTCGATTGGTGGATTATGCGCGCGACACCCGTATCCGAGTGGGAGGGCGCTGGTCGTTCACCTCGCTTTTTGACTTCCTGAACAACCGTCCCAACCTTCTCGATACGCTGCGCCCTCCCATCGACACGGTGAGAAACGTGCGGCAGGATTTGTTCGGTTTCTACGTCCAGGATGACATCCGCGCTCGGGGGGGGGTGACTCTAAATCTGGGGCTGCGCTACGAGTTCATAACCGTCCCTTACGAGAAGAATGGCAAGATGAACAATTTGCGTGACTTGTTTGACACACAGGTTACGCCCGGCAAGCCGCTCTTCAAGAATCCTTCGCTTCGAACTTTCGCCCCCCGGGTCGGGTTTGCCTGGGACGTTTTGGGGGACGGAAAGACGGCTTTGCGAGGCGGGTTTGGAATGTTTCACAATCAACTCACGACCCGAACTTGGGATATAGTTTTTTCCAATGCCCTGGGTTACCGGACTCAAATCCGGCTGAACAATCCTCCCTTCCCGGTCACCTCCGTATCCCAACTGCAGCAGGGGGCGACCGGCGCGATTACGGTTGACGCCTTTCAGTATGACGGGGTGAGAACACCCTACATGATGCAGTGGAACTTGACGGTGGAAAAAGAGCTCTTTCTTAAAACGGTCGTGAGCGTGGGATACGTCGGTTCCCGTGGGGTCAACCTGCCGTTGAAGAGCGGCCTGAACATTCCCATTCCGCAGATTCAGGCGGATGGGAGAAAGTTTTATGCGGCGGGTCTGCCGCGGCGAAATCCTGCATTTGGTGTCGTGACCGTCTCAGGCACAGGCTCAAATTCTTTCTACCATTCGATGCGGTTGTCGGTCAACCGGAGGCTGGCCGAAGGTTTTCAATTTCAAGCCAGCTACACCTTTTCAAAGGCGCTGGATGAGTTTAAGGACACCCGGGAGCAGGGCTTCACCGGAAGTCCAACCCGGCCGCAGGATCCTTACAACCGGAAGGCGGATTACGGCTTGTCGGAAATTGACGTCACCCATAACTTCGTGACCAACTGGTCATACGAATTGCCGGTGGGGAACGGGGCAACCGGGCTCGCTGCTTACCTGACGAAAGCTTGGAGGATCAACGGCATCCTGACCTTTGCGGATGGCGCCCCCTTTTCGGTACGAGTGCCGTTTGACCGGGCGCGAAGTCTGGAGTTTGACGGCCTCCGGCCTAATCTTCGCACCGGCGCCAGCAATAATCCTATTCTCGGAAGGCCGCATCAATACTTTGACCTTACGGCATTCGAGTTGCAGCCGGTGGGATATTACGGCAATCTGGGTCGCAATACATTGAGGGGGCCGGGCCTTGCCAATGTGGATTTTTTGATTAACAAGGACTTTGACCTCGGAGAACGGGTCAGAATTCAGTTTCGTACCGAATTCTTCAATCTGCTCAATCGAGCTAATTTTGATGGCCCGGGGGATAGCACCAACCCCGTGGGGATATTCGACAGTGCGGGGCAGTCGGTGCTCACCACGGCGCGATTATCTCAGACCACCACAACGGCAAGGCAGATACAATTTGGACTGAAGGTAGTGTTTTGAATGTTTTGTGTTTTGGTTGTTGGTCATGCAGGTCGAGTCGGACGAGAACAATAAGGACGAGAACAATAAGGAGGGGTGTATGAAGCGATTCAGCTTTCTCTTGGGCGCGGTGGTTTGCTTTCTCTCGGGCTTTGCCTCAGTGAGGGCGCAGGATTTGCCTCCTGAGGTCACAAGATATGCGGATTTGATTTTTCACAACGGCAAGGTGCTCACGGTTGATGAGAAGTTTACCGTGGCTCAGGCGGTGGCGGTTCGGGACAGCAAGATAATGGCGGTGGGAAACAACGACCGCATCATCCGAATGGCGGGTCCAAGTACCAAGAAGGTAGACCTTGGCGGCAAGACGCTGATTCCCGGGCTGGTGGAGATTCACACCGGCTTTTTCCTCACTGCCGGGCCGGGAAGTCCCCGCGGGTTTGATGGCATCACCGTAGACTTTACGACCATGCAGGGGGGGCTTGACGGCATCAAGAAAGTGGCCGACTCCAAGAAGCCCGGCGAGTGGGTGCATATCTACTGCCCCAACAACAGCAATATCGCCCAGTTGACCATCGAGATGATGGATAAGATCGTTCCCAATAATCCCCTTCTGATCAGCCCGCACAGCTCCAACAAGGCGATCATCAATACCCAGACGCTCAAGCTGCTTCCACCCTTCATCAGCAGCGTGCCTGGATATATGACCGACAAGGACGGTAAGTTCACCGGGTGGCTGATAGGATTTGCCAGCGGAATTCTGCGCTATGAGATAGTTCCCTGGCCTGACCTGGATGAGCTGGCGCCCAAGCAGGAGCAGTTGCTGCGCTATGCGGCCAGTTGGGGACTGACCACTATGGGCGGACGATTCAACGGGATATCGCTCTCCTTGATTCGGAAGTTGATCGACCGAGGCCAGCTTCCCATCCGGGTGCGGGCGGTCCTGGAGCTGCAGATGAATCCCATGGCCAAGGCGCAGTTGATGCGGACGGGGAACCTGACCGGTCTGGGCAATGAGTGGTTCCGGATCACCGGCGGGACGGTGGTTCCTCCCGACAGCAATGAAAAATATGGGTCGGCCTATACGCTGAAGCCCAAGCTGGGTCACGTCCCGCGCGATACGTACGGAGAGTATGGAATGTTCGCATGGTCGGAGATCACCGGCTCTTACGACCCTGCAGAATGGAAGAACCGGGAAGAGTGGTGGAAGAAGAACAGCGACTACAACACGATTATTGAAGCGGGTCGCATGGGCTGGAACATTACCGAGATTCACTCCAAGGGCGACGGGTCATTTCAGGAGCTGTTGAATGCTTACGCGGCCATTGACAAGGAAAATCCGGTGAAAGGCCGGCGTTTTGGCGCCGTTCATAATTTGATGCGGGCGCAGGACCAGATTGAGCTGGCGGCGAAGTGGGATCTGCAGCTTTCCGTGGGAATGGACATGCTCTTTCTCACATCCAACTCGCCTGAGACTTTGAAAGTCCAGTATGGACCCGACGCCGTGCACCGGATGCTGCCCGTCAAGAGCTTTATTGACGCGGGCCTCAAGCCTTCTCTGGAACACCCTTACGGAGCCGACCGCCATCCCAACGCCTACATGACGATGGTGGAGAAACTGGTGACCCGCGAAAACGAGCAGACGGGCCAGGTCTGGGGTCCGGATGAAAGGATCAAGCGGGACCAGGCGCTGCGGATGGCTACGATCTGGCCGGCTCGCTATCACAACAGCGAGCACGAGATCGGGTCCATTGAAGTCGGCAAGCTGGCGGACCTGGTGATTCTCGGGGGCGATTTTATGGGTGTGCCGGACCGGCAGATCCACAGCCTTCCTGTTCTGGTGACGCTGGTAGGAGGCAAGGCGACCTACGATCGGGACGGCCTGATAGGGCAGAAGATAGTGCCTGTGGGAGTAACGGCGCCGGCAATGGAGTAGAACTGACTTTTGTTCGCCTCAGTTGTCCGGTAGAATAGCGAGCTTGGCCGTGGGTTGGGGGGTCGCGACGTGGCCCCGTCCACGGCCGGGTCGTTTAAAGACGGGCGAAGGACTTCTCCCCGATGATTGTGCTCCGGGTGGGGAGACTGGGAGCGGCGCAGGAATCAGCGTTTCGGAAACCAGGGATCGATTCTGGGAAAACCGTTTAGACCGAAAAAAGCGAGGAAAACTCCCTAAACGGGCGGTCTTCACCTTGCGCCAATCATAATGATGAAAGTGATGAAAGAGAAGGGTTGTGGAATGCCATTTTCTGAGAGAATCATTGTTGCTCTTGCGGCTATCCTGCTTCTGCCAGGATCTGTTTCTCTGTTGGCGGCCCCTCCCCAGCAGGCAGGGGCCGCGACGAGTGTCAATGTTGGCTATGGAATATCCGAACCGGGCCGCCGGGTCGATGTTCCGATTGTTCTGGAGGTCGGTGGAACAGCGCAGGTCGGCACGACGATCAATGAGATCACCTTTCCAAACAAAGTGCTTTCATTCGTCGAGGCCAACACGGCGCCGGTGTCAGAATCGGTCAATGCGGCCATATCCACAGCCGTGACGGCCGACGCTGCGGATCCGGCGAAATCAATATTGAAGGTGACCATCGCCAGCAAGGATAAGAAGCCGATCCCGAGTGGAGTTCTGGCAAGCCTCGTTTTCGAGATCGCCAAGGACGCCGCAGAGGCGACTCTCACGCTGAAAAACACGCCGCAAGGTCTTACCGCAGGTGAACCGGCTCGGCCGATTCAGCCGATTGCAGGCAGAGACGGAGAGATCAAGATTTCACCGGTTCCACCTGTCACCTTCGCCTGCTTCTTCTACATGCACTAAATGGAGAAAAAGATCAGACAAAACCCAACTATCATTTTAGAGGAGGAGATTCCACATGAAAGGACGTAAGGGTATTCTTTGGGCAGGCGCCGGGGTCTGCTTTCTTTTGGGCTTGTCCGTTGCGAGGGCGCAGCAGGGTTTACCCCCTGAGGTCCTTCAATATGCGGATACGGTCTTCTACAACGGCAAGGTGGTTACCGTAGACGATAAGTTCAGCATGGCCCAGGCGGTGGCGGTTCGTGGCGACAAGATTATGGCGGTGGGGAATGATGACCGCATCGGCAAGATGGCGGGCCCGAACACAAAGAAAGTGGACCTGGGTGGAAAAACGCTGATTCCCGGGCTGGTGGAGATTCACACCGGGTTTTTTCTTACTGCGGGCCCGGGGAGCCCACAGGGGTTTAATGGCATTACCGTGGACTTCACCACGATGCAGGGGGGGCTTGACGGCATCAAGAAGGTCGCCGACTCCAAAAAGCCCGGCGAGTGGGTGCATATCTACTGCCCCAACAACAGCAATATTGCCCAGTTGACCCTTGAGACGCTGGATAAGATCGTTCCCAACAATCCGCTGCTGATCAGCCCGCACAGCTCCAACAAGGCGATCATCAATACCCAGACGCTCAAGCTGCTTCCACCCCATATCACCGGCGTGCCCGGATATATGACCGAC
>JACQGG010000216.1 GCA_016199665.1 Acidobacteriota bacterium
CCCGCGATCCAGTCATAGACCAGCTTCGAGACGTTCGTGTTGTTGCAGACAACAATAAAGACCGGCGGAGTCCGTCCAGTGTTCTTTGGGCCGTCGTCACCCTCCCATCGGCGGTAGTATTTCTCATAATTGCTGTACAGGCTGTGGAGCGCGCCTTGAAGTTCCTTGGGAAGATTGGGCTCGCCGCCGACTGCTTCCGTTCTCCGCCCTTTCTTTGGCAGATGTTCCCGGATCCTGAACCAGAGATCACGATACGTCGGCTGATCTCCCAGCATCTGGTCGTCCGACACCGGGACCCGCGGGACTTTGACAATTCCCGACTCGATGGCGTCAATGAGAGAGAAGTCGGAAACGACCCAGGGAAAAAGAGTTGCCTCCGGATAACCTGAACCGCGGAGAAAAAAAGGAGTCGCGGAAAGGTCGTAAACAGCCTTGACTCCAATCTTGTCCTTAACGGCCTCCAGCCCTGAAATCCAGATGCGGGCCTCTTCCTCCCGTTTTTCGGCCTCGCGGCGTTCGTCTCCGCTCAGGCGAACATCTTCCTCCCCGACCCGCCGCCGGTAGCAGTGATGGGCTTCGTCATTGATGACGACGATGTTCTTTTTGTTCCCCAGTTCACGGCAGACGCGGCGAACCATCTGGTCTGGCGATTCGGTAAAAGGGCTCGGTTCTCCGCGGGTGAGAATCGCCTTGGTCAGCCTGGCGGCGTCACCGCGCTCGCGGGGTTTGAAGGCGTCGAAGTTCGTAATGAGAATCTTGGCCTTACCAAGTTCAGCCACCTGTTCGGGGGGAACGGTGTCAAGTTGACGATAAAAATTATTGGCATCATTGGGGAAAAGCACCCGCAGGCGGTCCCGAATTGTGATGCCGGGGGTCACGATCAGGAACGCGTCCGAAAAGCGCGCATCCTGCGGGTTGGCCAGTTTGTTCAATACCTGCCAGGCAATGAGCATTGCCATGACCACCGTCTTGCCGCTGCCTGTTGCCATCTTGAAAGCGACGCGGGAAAGCAACGGGTTGGCATCCTGGTTGAACCGGCGGAGGTCGTTGTCGATCCAGGTGTCCCCGAACTTTCTTGCCACTTCGGTGAGGTAGATCGCCGTCTCCATCGCTTCTATCTGACAGAAAAACAGCTTCCGATCTCGCTCCGGGCCGCGCCAGTAGTCCAGCAGATAGCGGGTCGTCTTGGTGATCCCGTCATGGTTGCTCAGTCTCCACGCAGCCACACGCGTCCGGATATCGTTAATGAACTTGTTCTCTTTCACCCGGTCTTGAGTCCACTCGGTCTCGAAGACCAACTGCGCCGACTTCGCTTTTTTCTTCGGCGGGGGGATTGGAATAAAGTAGGAACTCACCCGGCGGGTTTCGACAATTTCGTCGGTGATCCCGTCGTCGGAGAACTTGAAATGGCGGGCAGGCTCAGCGAATGGCGAGTTGAGGATCGGATTTTCGATAACGACCTGTTTCATGGGGGCGACTGAGGCCTGTGAGACCAGATATTTGATGCTTTCCCGGTCCAGAATGCAATACCCAATCGCGGACTTACTTGGACTTTCCTCGTTCCTGGGTGTCCTTGCCTCCCTCTTCGGTGCCTTGGGACAGGCCGTTGGCGGAACTGTTGGCATACAAATTGCTAGCACACTATCGGGCCAATCGGCCTCAAGCGGGTCTTTTTTTGGTGGAAACACCCTGTCGTTGAAAAAGCGTTAAGGCAGGGATAACGGCATTGTAGGGAGGTTTTTATGAGACGTTTTGTCTTGGCAACCCTGGCATTTCTGGTCGTGGTTTTCAGCGGCGTACTGGCTCTGCGTGGGAAGGGCACAAGTTCCCACAGAGAAGTGGCGCATGTCGAGTTCAAAGAGCAGGTGGTGCTGTTGGGGACCATCCTGCAAGGCAAGTACGTGATCGTACACGACGAGGACAGGATGCTGCAGGGAGAGCCCTGCACCTATCTGTTCAAGGGCAGCGTGGATCGGCCGGACAAGCTTGTCGTCTCGTTCCGTTGCCAGCCGGTGGCGCGGGAGAAGGCGCAGCACTTTACGGTTTTGACGTCGCGCGTCGATGAGGCGATGCAAAGGGTGCAAGAGATACAATTCGCGGGCAGCACGACCGGGCACAGGGTTCCGTAACCCACAACGCGATCCAGGCGGGACTCGCGCAGGACAGGAATTTCAGACGACGCAAGGGCGCGGCAGTCTTACAGGGTCTGAAGGTAGGCGATCAGATCGTCAAGCTTCCCCTCGGAAAGGGCAGACCCCGCCGGGGGCATGGCGCTGCTGCCCTTTAGGATCTGCTCACGGATCATCGGCACGGTATGCTGTGTGTGTTCCGTGCCATCAGCCATCTTGTGAGGGGGCTTTTTGAACAGTCCCTTCAGGCCGGGTCCAATATTCGCTTCCTCTGAGTCGGCGTAGTGGCAAGTTTGACAGTTGTCTGCAAAAACCTGCTGGCCGTTGGCAGGGTCCCCTTGGGCCGCGTCATTTTTCCTGCTGCCGGCCTCCTCGGTGGGCGAGGTGCTGTTCTTCTCCTTCTCATTCTCCTGAAACCCTGCGCTGACCACGCAAAGGGGAAACACAAATAGTGCAAAAAGAATACAGCTCCGCCTCCATAAATTCATCAAATTCATCCGGTTTCTCCTTTTTCTCATGCTGGAATCGCGTCTTACCGAGGCCTAAAAAACGAGCTTTAAACCAAATTGAATCTGGCGCGAGGTGGTGGTCGTGGAGGTCAAACGTGTAGCGGAAGGGACCACCCCCCCTCGGACATCGAAGATATTAAGTGCAGTGGTGCCGCCAGGACTCGGAGCTTGAAAGTTTGCCCGGTTAAAGAGATTGAAGACCTCAGCTCTGAAACTTATCACTTTGGTTTCCATCAGGGAAAAATCCTTGCGCAGAGAAAAGTCGAAATCCGCCAGCCCGGGCCCTGTCACCGTATTGCGGCCCAAATTGCCGTAGAAACCGAGCGCGGCCGCCTCAAAGGAGGAGACATCCAAATAGCTGTCTGCATTCTGGGCGTGGATCGGATTATGGTTAGCTCCAGGTTTCAGGTTGGGTCGTTCCCCGGTGGTGACCGTGTCTTGATTGCGGTCTCCGGAAACCCCGAGGGTAAATGGGGAACCGGAAGCAATCTTGGCAATCCCGCCCAGGTTCCATCCTCTTACCAGTTGTCCGCGCGCCCCGGTCAAACTCTGTCCGAAAGGAAGCTCGTAGTTGTAGCTCAAAGAAAGGTTATGTCGCGTGTCCAAATCCGCCAGCGCATTATCCCTGCCTCTGTCAAACGGATCGTAAGACTGAGTTTGAGCGGACGCAAAACTGTTTCCGCGGTTCAGGGAGAGCTGATCGATGTTCTTGGAAAAGGTGTAAGACAGTTGGAATTGCAGTCCCTGGCTCAGCCGTTTATTAAGACCGATAAGCAGGGAGTCGAAGTGACCGGTGCCGTCAGCGTTGGTATTCACCATTTGCGAAAAGTTCTTATTGGGTCTGCTCAGGCCTGGCCGAAAAAACTTCTGTCCATTGACGATTTCGGGCCTGGGGACGTTGGCCTGGTGCACCCGGTACAGCTTGACGTGCTTAGCCCCGGCGTAGCCTGCCGTGAAGACCAAATCTTTCCTCAGTTCCCGCTGAATGTTCAGGTTGTACTGCATCGAATAAGACGTGCCAAAACGATAATTGGGCAGCCGAGTCTGAGGAAGAGACAGTGACAACAGCGCCTGGGGCATAAAAGGGAAGGGGATGGCATCGCCCAGGCTGGTTTGCCGCTGGGCAACGTTGAAAAAAGGCGGGTTGAGCGCAAAGTCGGAAACGTAGAGATCTTGAGCGATTTGATTATAAAAAATCCCAAAGCCTCCCCGAACCGCCGTCTTTTCGTTCCTGAACGGGGCCCAGGCAAAGCCCAAGCGTGGGGCCAGACTCGACAGGGATGGATTCTCTGCAAAAACCGCCCCAACGGTGATCGTCGCCTGCGGATCAAACGGGTCCTTCACATTGGAAATCTTGCCGTTGACTTCACTGGGCATGGAAGTGAATTCATAGCGGAAGCCGGCATTGAGCGTCAGATCGGGTTTTACTTTCATGTCGTCCTGAACATAAAAGCCATAGAGGGAATGCCTGAAGCCTCTCTCCGTTCCTCCCGTTTGGATCACCGCGTCAAGAATCCTTGGACTGCCCTGCAGAAAAGCAGCCAACGATTCAAAATCAAACGCTCCGGTCGATCGGCTTTGGTTGTTCGCGTTCCACAGGGTCCGATTGAATTCAGCTCCCAGGCTCAACGCATGGATGCCGGCACTGTAGTACAACTGATCCGAGTATTGGGGACCGGTGAGCGCGTAAGCCGCCGGGAAAGACCGGGTAATACCAGTTGGATTGGTCACTCCTGGAATAGTGTAACCCGCCAAACGCGCGCGTCCCTCAATGTTGGGGGGTGGCAGGTTGGCGCTCGCGCTAGCCTCAGGGACCGTACTATCGAAGAATCGGGCCAGGCCGAAACGAAATACGTTAATCACTCTCGATGAGAGGGTCTTCCTCTCTTCAACGGTCAGAAATTGGTGACGGGAAGACTCAATGCCTTTATAAATAGGAAGGTCGCTGAAGAATTCCCGGCGGGACTGATCAAAGGTGTAGCGGGCGAAAACCGAGTCGTTATCTGTCAGCGCATGGTCGATCCTGACCACGAAGAAATTTTCGTTGAGTGGGAACTTGTTCTCAAAAGCAAATTCTCCTACCCCGTTGCCGAAGTTTCTTCCCGTGTTGGGAAGCGGCCAAACATTCAGATAGGGCGCCACCGCGGGATTGACATTGATGGCTGGACGGCCCGGCAGTATTCCCCTGCGAGCATTCTCGTCGGGAACGTTGGCGAGGTTCGTTGCCGACAATCGATCCCTGAGTCCCTCATAACTTGTCATGAAAAAAGTCCTGTTTCTTGCGATGGGGCCGTCCAGAACAAAGCCGAATTGATTTCTCTTGAAAGGGGGTTTTTTCTTTCCATCAAAGAAGTTTCGCGCATCCAGCGCGCTGTTGCGAAGGAATTCAAAAGCAGTTCCATGAAAGTCGTTGGTGCCGGATTTGGTCACAATGCTGATCCTTCCTCCGGAAGAGCGGCCAAACTCGGCGCTGTAGTTGTTTACCAGCACGCGAAATTCCCGAATCGTGTCCACCCCTAAGGTATTGCCGCTTAAACCTCCCGGATTGACATTGTCTTTGTTGTTGATCACGGTGCCATCGAGCGTGTAGGTATTGGAGTTCATGCGCGCGCCGGCCACGGACAATTTTTCCCCTCTTCCAATTCCGGTGAGCTCATTGTTGGCCTTGGTCATTAAAAGAACTCCGGGCTGCAGCGTCGCCAGTTGAAAGTAATTGCGCCCGTTGAGCGGAAGATCCTGGATTCTACGTGTATCCACCACGCCGCCCAGCGCCATGCCCGTGGTTTCAACCTGAGGGGCTTCTCCTGTGACTTCGACCTGCTCCGTGATCTGGCCCACGTTTAACGTGAAATCCACCATGACCTGCTGTCCTACCATCAGCGTGATGCCTCGGCGCACCGCAGTTTGAAATCCCGCCAGTTCCGCCCGCACTTCCCAATTTCCTAACGGCAACTGTGGAATGTGGTACCTTCCTCTGTCGTCGGTAAGCGCCGTCTGACCGGATCCCGTGTCCACATGGGTCAGGGTCACGCTGGCCCCCGGCAAAACGCCTCCGGTGGCGTCTTTAACAAGGCCCGAGATGCCCCCCGTGCTTGTCTGGGCAAACACGGCCGAACCGGCTGTAACCACGATAGCGATCCCAGCGATCCCCAAAAATGCCGCACAGAGTTTTTGTCTTTTCATTGTCTTGCTCCTGGGGTTAAGTTGTGAGAGCGACTCGATCGGACACTAGTCTCCTACCGCACTTCATCCTCCAATCCCATCCACTTCGCCCGAATGCGCAGCGAAACACTGTTGGAAGTACCTCCTTCCGGAGGGGGATTATGTACAGTGATGGGAACCGTCGGATCGCCAAAGACTCCGCTGTACTGATCGGGTCCAGGGGCATCGAAAGGATTCGGCGTGGCGCTTCCCACCGCAGCGGCGGGAATCCGTGCCTTCAGCGTGCGAGGATTGACAAAGGTCGTCGGCACCCCAATGCCGTCCACCCTGACCACGGAGTTTCTGCCGAACCCTACTCCCCGAACAACGATCTCAAATTCCGGATTTCCCTCCGAAACAGTGTGGGGCGCGACCTCGCTGATCTCTGGAACAGGCGTTGCCATGGCGATCTTGCGCGGAGGTCGCGTGAAGCTAAAATACGCAGGATCATAGCCCGGCCTAACAAAGTTCCCGCCTTTCATCACGCGCTCGATTTTTCGGGTGTTGCCGATGTCCTCCAATGGATTGGCGGAAAGGATCACCAGATCGGCAAAGGCCCCTTCCGCAATCATGCCGATCTTCGGGGGGCCCAGCATCCCCTTTTTTCCCGCAATCAATTCTGCGGACCAGATGGTGGCACTCTGGAGCGCCTGCATCGGAGTCAGACCGGCTTCGACCAGCAACTCCATCTCGTGATGCAGGTTCAAACCGGGAGTCCCTCCCGAGATCGTGTCGGTGCCCGCCTGGACCTTTCCGCCGGCCCGGACCCACCGTTTCAGGAATTGCCCGGCCAGCCGATACCCCCGGTCAAACTCCTCTCGCTCCGCCGTTGTGAGGTTGGACAGCATCACGAGGTTCTCATACTTGCCGGAGAAATTGCGGATCTGCCGCTGCTTCTGCAGCAGCGACTGGGCAATATTCTGCGGATAATAAGCCATCAGAGAAGGCTCGCTGTACAGTTGGTAGATTTCCCGCTCGTGTTTGGCCGCAGCGGAACTCAAGGAACCCAGCTCATAGACAAACGTTGGATTCAAATAGGCTCCCTGCGCAACGGCCTCCCGAATCTCCTGGTCCAACTTATCCCAGTCTCTCAGGAAGAGGCTCCAGTGCAAATAGCGGCCTCGCTGGAAATCGTCATGTTCCCGGGGAGACATCAAGGGGATGATGAACCCCCACATGTGTTCCACCACGTCCTGGCCGGCGCGGATGGATTCAGGAGCATTTTCCGTGTGGCCGAACACCAGCAGACCGGCCCGCCGGTGAATCTCGTCAGCCGCCCACCGATATACCTGGCTAAACTTCTCATTGTAGTCGCCGAGGTGCGCAAAGTCGGGTTTCGCCTTCAACCATTCCCTTACGGTTTCACGAACCTGTTCCTCCTTCATTGAAGGGGAAATCGGAGCGCGACCCGCGGTGTCAAATATCCGGGGAGTCCGGCCCGCTTTCTGGGAAGCTTCCTTTTTCTTCCCAAAATTTCCTCCCACGGCCATGGCCGTTGTGACGCCGTGGTTCAGGAACGCCTCCCCCATCCACTCCTCGTAATGGGTATGAGAGTCGATCAAGCCGGGAATAATGAACCTTCCGGGGAGATCAATGACCGAAGCGTCGGAAGGATGGCTGGCTCCTCTTCCGCTGATGGATTGGATCTTTCCTCCATCGATCACGATCACGGCTTCCGGAAGTGCGGAATCCCCCAGCGCGGTGATCACGCTTGCCCCCTTCAATACGATGCGACGAGTGTCCGGTGCAGAAGGAGGGGGGAACGAAACCGACAGCCTCTCTCTTTGCGGCGCTTGCGGAGAGGCCCAAACACTTGCCGCCGCGAGAATCAGCAAGGAACCCAGTGCCCTCTTTGCCCTCGAACGATTCATAGCAGAAACCCCTCTGATGGATCCTTGACGCCGGATGCAGCAAAATACCGATTCGTCGGTGTTCTCAGAGCAATTCAAACAGGCCCAGAGAACACCTTCAGATCGAGTCAGGAATGACATTCAACCGTGGTTGCGAGCCTCTGATCTGGCCTTGGGGATTAGTCACCCAGTTCGAACACCATCAGAATGTTGCTTCCCATGGAAGCTTTCAACTCGAGGTACAACCGGGCCATGTGGCGCTGTCCCGCGGTACGTCCGCCAACCGCAACCGCCACATATTGCCTCCCATCGACGGCATAGCTGATAGGATAGCCGGAAACAGGAGCGCTGAGTGGAATTTCCCAAAGTACCTTGCCGGTCTCGGCGTCAAACGCCCTGAAGTACCGATGTAAATCACCGGCAAACACCAATCCGCCAGCCGTAGTCAGCACCGAGCCCATGGCCGCCCGTTGATCATAGGTCCATAGAAGCTCGCCGGTGGAAGCCGAAACCGCAGCCAACCTCCCCACTTTGCCGCCCGAACCTTGCATGTGCTCGATTCGATCGTTCTCGACCCCTGAGGCATTGACGTCCAGCGGCACCACCCTAAAGTTGGTGCATTCGTTGCTTACCGGGTTGTATAAAGCATTGGTCCTGGGATTGTAGGCGTTTGTCTGAAACAGCTTGCCGCCTCGCATTCCTGGGCACACAAGGTGAGATGTTCCAACCTCCCGGGGAATGATCTCTTCGTTCATGGTGATCTCGCCAGTCTTCGGATCGATATTCTTGTAGAGGTTCTGATAGGTCACAAGCTGCCTGTTCCACAAATGCGTTCCGGTCTCCCTGTCGAAGGCCCATAGGATGCCGGGTTTACCGAGGACGTAGACGACCTTGCGACGAATACCGCCAATCTGTACGTCGGCAAGGATGGGATTAGTCTGATGGTCCATATCGAAGTTGTCGCGAGGCTCCATTTGGAAGAACCACTTGATGACTCCTGTCTCAGGGTCGAGTGCGAGGATCGAATTTGTGTAGAGCAACGCACCCTTGCCCGTCCCCTTGTGGATCTCCGGGTACGGCTGGGCGCTGGCTGTGGTCCAGTAGAGCAACTTCAAGCCCGGGTCATAGCTTCCGGTCAACCATAAGGAGCCTTTATGGCGCTGCTCATAAGGCACACCGCCCCAGGTCGCGTTGTGCTCCGCGGGATCTTCGGGCCCGGCTATTGATTCCCTTCGCCAAAGCTGTTTTCCGGTCTCCGCATCATGCGCGGTTACGAAACAGGGTGGGGTAACCCCACCGCACGTTGTGCCGGAAAAGACTTTGCCGTCTCCCGCGATTGGCCCGGTCGAGTAATTGATCCGCTTGCTTCGGTCCGCCACTTTAGTCTCCCACATAACGCTTCCACTTCTCGCGTCCAGCGCAACCAAGTAAGCATCCTCCGTAGTGACAAAGATCTTATCCCGATAGATTGCGATATTTCGGGTCGTGTCGTTCCCGAGATCTTCCGGCAACTTTCGGCGATACTCCCAAATCAGCGCGCCTGTGCGCGCATCGAGGGCTTGCACCACGCCATTGGTGTGGGGGAGGTACATCACTCCCCGGTAAACGATCGGCTCCTGCTCCTGCGGTCCGGCCTCCATCGCCCATGACCACGCCAAACGCAACTTCCGAACATTCTGGCGATTCACCCGGTCCAGAGGACTGTATCCGTTGGCGCTCTGGCCGCGACGCCACATCAACCAGTCGGCAGGGTCCGGATTTTGAAGGATAGCGTCGGTGGCGGGAACAAAGCGCGACTCCTGCGCACCCGCGGTGTGGAAAGTCGCTGTTATGACAAGGGCCGCTATGAAGAATGATAGGCTAAACCGCATCAGTAGTGGCATTGCCGTAATCCCTCCTTAATGTCCGCCGGCGAGTGTCCGGACGGATTCTCTCGTTAAGCCTTTGCGGGGCAGGACTTCCACCTCTGTGTCTTCGATAAGAACTTGCCTGAGATAGGCTTCATGGTGTTGCCAAAGATGACTGTGCCTCTATCCTGCCGCTGGCTCGCTGTGCATCTTTATATTATGAAAGTGACCCAACTTGCAATTGATCTTGGGGCCGCGCGTTTGTTCTTGACAAGGCTTGCCCCTCAGCCTATAGATGGGGCAAAGAATCAACTGTGAACAACTCAAGGACGACGCTGCTTTCGCCAGCCCCGACGGGCCAGAGCGACGGAGGCGCCAGAGGGTGGAGAGCTCGCCTGGACGTGAGGAAAACCTGATCGCGGCTGAGGGCACACAGACCCCCTGTCTAAGTTCAGGAAGTGTGTCATCCTGAAGCAGGATAGATCAGAATGCCAGAAGCGTCGCCCTTGACAACGGCCTGGAAGACGCTCATTGGCCGGCGGCTTGGCGGTGCGTGCACACGCCGATGGTTTCTATCCAAACTATTGGATAATGTTGACCGGGTTTATTTTCGGTATAGTCTTGATAAAACGATACTTGTAAAATTGGCACGAGATGTGCTGGGCCTTGTATACACCTCAACCCAAATTCAGGAGGAATGGCATGATGAGCCGCAGAACTGAGCATGCGAAGTCAATCTTTGTTTTGACCTTCGTTCTTTTCACCGCCGCAGCCCTGGGACAAGCAACAACGGCCCAGATCTCCGGAGTGGTGCGGGACGAAACGGCTGCCGTCCTGCCGGGCGTGACGGTGATTGTGCGCAACGTGGACACCAACGTGGAACGGACGGTGATCTCCGATGAAGAAGGACGCTATCGCGCGCTCGATCTGGCCCCGGGCGCTTATGAGGTCCGCGCGGAATTGTCGGGCTTCAAAACGGGAGTTCGGACTGGCATCGCCCTCACCATCGGGCGCGAAGCGGCGGTGGACTTCACTCTCACAGTGGGCGAACTGGCGGAAAAAGTCACGGTGAGCGGCGATGCGCCGCTGGTCGAAACGACCACGTCTTCCATGGGCGGGTTGGTAAACCAGGACCAGATCAGGGACCTTCCGCTGAATGGGAGAAGTTTCCAGGATCTCCTGGGGCTCCAGATGGGAGTCGTTCTGCCGACCAAGACAACCTCCCAGCCGAGCCAGGGCGTGGGGAAGAAGTTCTCCGTGGGAGGAGCGAGAATTTCCTTCAACCAGTTTCTGGTGGATGGAGGGGAGATCAACGACGCCCGCGACAGCACGCCGGCCAGCGTGGCAGGTTTGACCATGGGTGTGGAGGCGGTGCGCGAATTCAAGGTTCTCACCAATAGTTACAGCGCCGAGTTTGGCAGAAGTGCAGGGGCGGTGATTACCGTGGTGACCAAATCGGGCACTAACCGCCTTCACGGCTCCGTGTACGAATATCACCGCAACAGCGCGCTGGATGCGAGAAACTTTTTCACCCCGGGCGGCAGCCTGCCCTTTAAGCGCAACCAGTTTGGTGTTGGAGTGGATGGGCCGATCTGGAAGGACCACACGTTTTTCATGTTTAATTACGAAGGTCTGCGGCAAAGACTCGAGACCCCGGCTAGTTTTCTGACCTTGGACGCGAATGCCCGGCTCGGTATTCTTCCCGGCCGGCCGGCCATTACTGTGGATTCCCGCATCCGGCCTTTCGTGAATTTGTTTCCCCTGCCGACACCTGGCGGGAGAAACTTTGGAAACGGGGCCGCCGAATATCTTATTGCGCAGAGATACCCGATCAATGAGGATTACGGGACGATTCGAATTGACCACCAGTTTTCCCAGGCAACGTCCCTATTTGGCAGATATACCTTCGACAACGGAAAGGCCGACATAATCAATCAGTCCTACAATCTTTTTAAGGAGGCGGACGCAACCAACTCCAAAACCGCCGTATTCGAAGTCAGGAGAGTCTTTACCCCATCCCTGATCAATACCGGATTGTTTTCTTTCAACTACCCGTCGTCAACGCAGGAAGGGTTGCGGATCGGGAGCTTCAGCCCCTCGGCAACCATTGGGAATCGTTCTCTGTTCGGCAACATCCGGGTGTCGGGCCTGAGCGGTTTCGGCCAGAGTGAATTCCAGAACCAGTGGCGCAAGACCTTCGATATCGTGGACAACGTCCTTTATGCCCGCGGAAGGCACTCCCTCAAATTCGGCGGCGTACTCAAGCGCATGTCATACCGGGATAACTCGACTGCGACGTTTGGTGGAAGGTGGGACTTCGGAAGTATTGAAGATTTCCTGCTGGATCGGCCGCAGCAGTTGGAAGTGGTGGCGCCCGGCTCTGATCCGGAGAGAAATCTCCGCCAGAAGCTGGTGGGATTTTACCTTCAGGATGATTTTCAGATGAGAACGAATCTTACTTTTAACCTGGGTCTTCGCTACGAGTTCATCACGGTTCCCGTTGAACGGGACGGGAAAATGGCCAACTTGAGGTCGCTGACCGATGCAAAGCTCACTATCGGAGAGCCGTTGTTCAAGAATCCGTCGCTCCGAAATTTTGCTCCCCGGTTCGGGTTTGCGTGGGACCTTTTTGGAAACGGCAAAACCGCCCTTCGCGGGGGCTTTGGGATTTTCCATGGCCAGCTTCTCCCGCGCTTTTATGAGGTCCCGCTCCGCCGCACGCCGCCATTTTTCACCACGGCCCTCATCACCTCGCCTTCTCCGTTGCCGTTGGATGAGAGCCAGGCAAGCGGCCTGCGAAGTCTTCCCGTAACCGACGTGCAGGTGACCCCCTTTGAGTTCGAGCCGCACAGCACTTATATGATGCAGTACAACCTAAGCCTGCAGCGAGAAGTGCTGCCGGATACGGTCCTGACGATGGCCTATGTGGGCTCGCGCGGGATACACCTGCCGCGAAAAGTCAACTGGAACATTGCCACGGCTGAGATTCGGGACGGCAGAAAGTTTTTCGCCGCCAATCTCCGCCGGCGTAATCCGAACTTTGGGCAGATCACAGCCGTAACCATGGACTCAAACTCGGTCTACAATTCGCTTCAACTGGGGTTGATGCGAAGGCTGACCCAGGGTTTCCGGTTTCAGGCCAACTACACCTTTTCAAGGTCTATTGACACCGCCTCTGATGTGCCGGAGAACACCTATGGAGGCAGCATTTACCGGCCTCAGGATCCCGACCAGAGAAACGACGCTCGCGGGCTCTCCGATTTTCACATCCAGCACAGTTTTGCCTTCAACTCCTCGTATAAGTTGCCGTGGGGAAGCGGCTTGCCGGGGCTTGCTCGCGCAGTCGCGGGCGGCTGGGAGATCAGCGGCATCGTGAGCATGGCGAGCGGGTCGCCCTTTGGGGCTGAACTCGGTTTTGACCGCGCCAGAAGTCTGGAAATCCAGGGTCAGCGACCCAATCTGAAGCCGGGGTTCGGCAATAATCCCATTCTGGGAGGGCCGGGTCAATACTTTGACGTGAATGCTTTTGAGCTGCAGCCGGCGGGTTTCTTCGGCAATCTGGGGCGCCACACCATGATTGGGCCAAGCCTTGCTTCGGTCGATTTTTCCGCGATCAAGGAGTTTCCTGTGCCGTCTGTCTCCGAGGAGTTTCGTGTCCAACTCCGCGCGGAATTTTTCAACATTGGCAATCATGCCAACTTTGCTTCACCTCGGCGCTCTGGAACCGGCGGGGTCCAACCGATCAACAGCCGGGCACAGGCGCTCCCCAGCGCGGCTCAGTTGACGTCCACGGCGACGACTTCCCGGCAGATTCAACTGGCTTTGAAGGTCATCTTTTGAGGGAGTCGTGCATGTTTTCGCCTGAGGTGGAGGAATAAGGGGAGAGGTCAGGCGCGGAGGAGCCATGAGGAGAGTATTGGGTCACGCGGGGGCGAATCCTCTCGCGGTTGGGCTGTTTCTGAGTTTGTGCTTTAGTCTCCATGTCGCGCGCGGCCAGACGACGACGGCCACAATCAGCGGCGGGGTCCACGATGCAACAGGGGCCGTGCTCCCAGGCGTCAGCGTCACGGTGGAAAACACCGAGACGGGCCGCGCTCAAGAGAGTGTTTCCGACGATCAGGGTAGATATCGGGTGACCGGTTTGCCTGCGGGCAAATACCAGTTGACCGCGTCGCTTCCTGGATTTAGCAAAATCGTGCGTCCGGGCATCCAGTTGACCGTTGCCCAGGAGATGACCCTTGACCTCAGCTTGCAGGTGGGCGAGATTGCCGAAGAGGTGACGGTCAGAGGGGAGGCGCCTCTGGTTGATACCACGGTCTCTTCGGTTTCCGGAGTGATCAACACGACCCAGATGACCGAACTGCCCTTGAATGGCCGGGATTTTACCCAACTCTCCCTGCTGGAAACGGGCACGGTGAATGTGCGTAACACCGACCAGAATGTCAACAAAGGATTTGGAACGCGCGTGTCCAGCGCTGGCTCGCGGCCGGATCAGACCGGATACATGCTGGATGGGACAGATATCAACGGCTTCTTGAATTTCCAGGCGCCAGGCAGCGTGGCAGGGGTGATTCTGGGAGTGGATGCAATTCGTGAATTTCGGGTGGAAGTCAGCAATTTCTCCGCTGAATACGGCCGCTCCGCCGGCGGCGTCTTCAACATGATCAGCAAGAGCGGAACCAACGATCTCCACGGGACGCTCTTTGAATTTCACAGAAACGACAATCTGGACGCCCGCAATTTCTTTGCCTATCCGGATAAGGCGGAGTTTAAGAGGCACCAGTTTGGGGCGAGTCTGGGCGGGCCCATCGTGAAAAGCCGAAGTTTTTTCTTTGCCAATTACGAAGGCTTAAGGCAGACCAAAGGGCTGGCTTTTGTAGGCCTGGTTCCTGATGAAAATGCGCGCCGGGGTTTTTTGCCCGCTCCGGGGGGACTTCGGGAGGTGGGAGTGGCCAGGAGCGTCCGGCCCATTCTTGATGAATTGTTCCCGTTGCCCAACGGCCCCGGTATTGGGGGAGGAATTGCGAATTTCTTCAACTCGGGTACCAATGACGTAACCGAAAATTTTTTGATGTTCAAGGTGGATCATGAATTCTCGGAGCGGAGCCACTTTTTTGTCCGCTACAACTTCGACAACGCCGGGGTGACAAACCCCTTTACTCTTCCAAACTTTGCCGATTTGCAGACCAGTCGCTACCAGTACCTGACCCTGGAGCAGAGCCGGAGTTTTTCATCGAAGTTTCTAAATGTCCTGCGTGTTGCGTACAACCGCTACAAGGTCAGGGGGGATTCGGTCGCCCTGCATCCGATCTCGGTGACTTTTCGGCCTGGCGTGCCGCTCACGATCGGTCAAAGTGGAATCAGCGTCGGCGGCTTGTCGCCAACCGGCGGGAGAGATCCGCGGGGCGGAGTGCAGAACCTTTTCCAATATACGGATAATGTCTATTACACTCGCGGAGCCCATTCACTCAAGTTCGGGTTCAACTTGGAAAGAATCCAGGACAACGATGATACCAGTCGTCTGGGCCAATACTCTTTTACCAATCTGGAGTCGTTTCTGCGCGCTGCCGCCCAGACGTTGACGCAGGCGCAGACCCCAGGCAGCGATGCAGTTCGGGGTTGGCGGCAGTGGCTGGTCGGGACATTTCTGCAAGATGACTGGCGGGTCTCTTCGCACTTGACGATGAACATGGGAGTGCGCTGGGAATTTTACACTGTCCCTGGCGAAGTGAACGGAAAGGTGGCCAACCTGCGGGACATGCTCCACGATCGGACCACCACGATTGGGGATCCATTCTGGGAAAATCCGAGCAAGAAGAATGTGTCCCCTCGAATTGGCCTGGCGTGGGATCCGCGAGGGGACGGCAGGACCGTTGTCCGTGTCGGCTACGGGATATTTTTTCATGTGATCACGCCCCCCAATTACCGGATTGGCGGCGCCCGAACTCCTCCGTTTTTCCAGCTTATCCAGGTCACCAATCCGCCGCCGGAACTGTTCCCCGACATCGACAAGCTCTATGCCAACCAGATTGCTCAGGGGGGTGGAAACTCGGCGATCAGCCCTTTTTTTACACAGTTTCATTTGAACAGCACTTATGAGCAGAAATTTAATCTGACGATTTCTCGGGAAATGTTCCGTGACACGGTTATCACCGTGGGCTATCTGGGGGGGCGTGGCACTCACCTTCTTCTTCCAAGTTCGGGCAACTTTCCTACGTCTGTCTTGGTCAATGGACGATGGGTGATCCCGCCCGGGGCGCTGCAACGAAACCCGGCGTGGGGGAACTTTACCAACGGAAAGTCCGATGGCCAAGCCTTCTACAACGGGTTACAGGTGAAACTTGACCGTCGCTTGAGCTCGGGGGTTCAGGCACGCGCATCGTACACATTCTCCAAGAATATCGACGATGGGACGGCGGCGACGTTTTCAGGTCTGACCGATTACGGCGAACAGGGTCATGCCCAAAACCCTGACAACCCGAAGGCGGACCGAGGTCTCTCCAAGCTCGATGTGCGGCATAGTTTCACCACAAGCTGGCTGTACCAGTTGCCGCGGGGCCGCAATTTGTCACCGCTGGCAAGATCGGTATTTGGAGGGTGGATGCTGAATGGAATCGTATCGGTCAGTTCGGGGACTCCCTTCGGCGTCACGCTGAATTTTGACAACGCAGGCAATGGGAGCCCGGCTTTGCAGAGGCCCGACCTGGCTGCAGGAGCCGGCAACAACCCGATTCGCGCGGGCAACCCGAACCGGTACTACGATGCGGCGGCCTTTGTTGTCGCGCCCTCCCGCACGTATGGGAATCTGGGCCGGAACACCTTGATTGGCCCTGGATACGCCAATCTGGATCTGGGACTGACCAAGGAAAGCGCCTTGCCCGGAATTTCCGAGAATCTTACTCTCCAATTTCGCGCCGAGGTTTTCAATGTCTTGAATCGCGCCCAGTTTGCTCTCCCGTCAACTGCCATTTTCAGCAGCCGGACCACGGTGCTTCCAAACGCGGGACAGATCACCCGAACGGTAGCGGACAATCGGCAGATCCAGTTGGGCCTGAAATTGATCTGGTAGGAAACTCTAACCGGGCCGCTTGTCCTTTAGGACCTCGGCCAACGTTGTCAGAAGCGCGTCGGCGGTGTAGGGCTTCATCAAGAACTTGTCTACCGTCTCCTGGGCAAAGCGAACTGCGGCGCTGTCATCAACCAGTCCGCTGGTGGCGATGATTCTTATCTCCCGGTCAATCCTCCGCAATGCCCGCACCGTGGCGGGTCCATCCAGATAAGGCATCATCATATCCAGCAGGACGGCTCGAATCTCACTCCGGTTCTGGGCAAACAGCGCGAGAGCCTCCGCGCCGTCTCGAGCCCTCAGGACCCGATATCCAAAGTGCTGCAGCGTCGCGCCCGTGATGTCCTGGATCGCTTTCTCATCATCCACCACCAGAATCGTTTCCCCGCGTCCCAAAGGAAGCTTCACGCGTGCAGTTGCCAACTCGGCCGGCGATTCTGACTCCAGCGCCGGAAGGACAACCTGGAATGTCGCTCCTTTTTCTGCTTCACTTTCCACGCGGATGGACCCCTGGTGACTCTTCACAATACCCAGCGCGGTGGACAGCCCCAGGCCGGTTCCCTTGCCTGCTTCCTTGGTCGTAAAAAACGGGTCGAAGATCTTGTCGATAACATCCGCCGGGATGCCTTCTCCGGTGTCCGAGACCGTGATGAGAACGTGGCGGCCCGGTCTGGCGTCAGGATAGGCTCGAACATAGCGCTCATCGATGGACAGGTTTTCGGCCTTGATGGAAAGGGTACCGCCTCCGGGCATGGCATCACGCGCGTTCAGGCACAGATTGATCAACACCTGATGTAACTGAGTGGAATCGCCGTGGATGTTCCACAGGTCCTGCGGCAGGTGGAATCGCACGTCAATGGATCGCGGCAAGGTCTCCTTCATGATTCCGATTACCTCACGGATCAGATAGCGCGGCTGTAGAGGCGCATGCTCCCCCTGAACTCCCCTGGCAAACAAGAGGACTTGGCGGACTACTTCACTTGCCCGCTCCGCGCTGGCAAGCAGCGTGGCAAGCCACTCCTGTGTCTCATCGTCGTCGGTCTTCTGCTGCAGCATTTGGATTGCCATCAGGATGGGAGAGAGCATGTTGTTCAAATCGTGTGCGATTCCGCCGGCAAGAGTGCCCAGGCTCTCCATGCGCTGAGCACGCAGAAACTGGGTCTCCAGCGCTTTCTTCTCCGTGATATCGGTGTTGATGGCCAGGATGGACTTCGGAAGCCCGGCCCCGTCGCGCACCAGAACCCAGTCGCACTCAGAGATCAATTCCTTGCCGCCTTTTGTCTTCTGGCGAAGATGTCCGCTCCACTCGCCCTTCTGGAACAAAGCATGGCAGGCCTCTTCGAAGGGGGCTAAATGTTCTTCCCGGTAAATCAGACCCCGGATGTCCCGGCTCGCCGCCTCCTGCGTCGTCCAGCCGTATATGCGCTCGGCGCCTTTGTTCCAAAAGAGAACACGGTTTTGCAAATCCCTCACCAGGATGGCGTCGCGTGCGTGGTCAAGCAGCGCCGCCTGCTCGCGCAACTGTTCTTCAGCCGACTTGCGCTCGGTGATATCACGCACGATCGCAAGCGCGTGGTCGCAATCGCAGCAGCGCGCCACGTGGGCTTCAAAGTGGCGCGCCTCCCCGGAGCGGGGAATAGAGTATTGGATCACCTGGGTCTGGTCGGTTCTTATGGCGTCCTGAATCGCGCGCTGGCAGAGATCGGCGATTTCGAGAGGTACTACGTCGCCCAGCTTCCTTCCCAGGAATTTTTCCGGCGGAACCGGCAGACGACTCGGGTCGGCCGCATGGTAGTCGAGGCAAACGCCTTCCTTATTCACCAGAAAGACCAGATCGGGCGTGGCCCTGAGGAAGGAAATTGCAGCCCCCTGGCCGTGGCCGCAAAATGACATTTTGTCGGGGTCTGCCTGTATGTGTATGAGAGGGGGATCAGGTTCGTTCATGTCAAAGCTGGACTCGCCTTGCAATCATAGGGCCATGGACCGCGTTTACCGTAACCGACAATCGCCTTACGGCTCGGGTGCGGGGGCGACGCGCAAGACTTACCTGCCGGCCGCCGGCCCGTTTTCCCCATCGGGCCGCGACTCTGGGCCTGCCGGGCAGAGCGGGCGCGCGACAAGAACGGGACAGGACGCTTGGCGGAGCACGCGGTCCACATTGGACCCAAACAGGGATCGCGGCTGGAAATCAGCGCCAAAACGCCCCATACAGATCAGGTCGATCTGCTGTCCCTCTGCGTACGTCAACACTTCCAGGTAGGGCTTTCCCATGCTGATCACCTGTTCAATAGGATAGGGCAGAGGACCGGCGCTCAACAAGGCATTCTGCAGGCCGTTGGCGGCCCGCTGAAACAGGTTCGTTGCGCTGCCGTTATCCGATGGGTCTCCACGACTCTCAGCCCGGGCGGGTAGAACGTACATCAGGTGCAACTCCGCCCCATAGCTTCGCGCGATTGAGGAGGCATGGGAGAGGGCTAATTCGGAATCGCTGGAAAAGTCGTGTGCCACCAGGATTTTCCTGAGGGGAATCTCTCCGCTTGTGGAATTTGGCTGTGGAAAGCGAGGGCGGACCAGGAAAACTGAACAAGGCGCGGTTCGGCAGATGGATTCAGCCACCGACCCGAGCAATGTGGAATTTCGTTTCACTTGTCGGGGTTGTACGACAATCATATCAATACGGCGTTCGGCGGCGGTGCGGCTGATGGTCTCCTCCGGTTCGCCCCGGCCCGGGATTTCTTCCCAATCCAGGGCGCCAGCCGCCGCCCGGGCATTGTGGTACAGGGCCTCCGGCAACGTTTGACTGTTGTCCGGCAGCCCGCCCCCATTGTCGTTCCGCAGGGATGGGGCGCAGTGAAAGAAATAGAGCTTGGCGCCCAGTGTTCGCGCCAGGGCAATTGCGTAAGACGGGGCGTCGTCTGCGCGGCAAGGAAGGTCTGTGGGACAGAGGATTCGTTCGATTGCGTGTACACCCATACTTCCTTCCCTCGGGCCAGCCGACTGGCCCAGCTTCAGGGAAGCAAAGTGCATGCCGCACACATCACCCGGTCTTGCGGGCCTTGTTGCTGACAGCGCGTGGGAACTTTTCGTGGAATTGAACCCGGTCAGGCGAAATCTCACACCGCAAGGGTGTGAGATTTTCCCACCTCGAAGTCAATGAGATCTCACACTTTGCCGCAGGCAAGGCTTTGTCCGAGCTTTTTCAGGCGCCATCGGAGCCGGTCTCGTGAGATTCCAAGCAGTTTGGCGGCGCGCTTTTGATTCCTGCCCGAAAGTTCCATGGCTTGCTCCACCATCGACATTTCCAGTTGGTCCAGGGAGATGCCGCCTTGCGGAAGGCGGAAGAGAGGCGCCTCGACTCCGGCGGGACCGGTAGGGTTCGGCAAATGAGCCGCTGCGTTCATATCACCCGGGGCGGCCCGCTCCCCGACCATGGCCGGGCCTGGCGCTTCGCGCTTGGCAGACAGGCTGGAGGCGGTTGCCACCCCAGCGGGGAGATAAGCGGTCGTAATTATATCGCCGTCTTCCAGAATCATCGCTCTTTCAACAGCGTTTCGGAGTTCCCGTACATTTCCCGGCCAGGAATAATGCCGGAAGATCGATATAGCCTCAGGCGCAAGCCCCCGGACCCGCTTGCGCAGTCGCTCGTTGAAATCAGCAATAAAATGCTCTGCCAGCACAAGCATGTCATCGCCACGCTCGCGCAACGGCGGCAAATCGATCTCGATGACGGACAGGCGATAGTAGAGGTCGAGTCGAAACCGTTCTGCTTCACCCTCGGTTCTCAGATCCCGATTTGACGCGGCAATGACCCGCACGTCCAAGGGGAGGTCCTTCAAACCTCCCACCCGCCGAAAGGTACCTTCTTCCAGGATCCGCAACAGCTTCGCCTGCAGGCTGATCTCGAGATCGCCAATCTCATCGAGAAAGATGGTCCCCCCTTCCGCCTGCTCAAAGAGCCCCTCCTTGCGGGCCCGAGCATCCGTAAAGGCCCCTTTTTCATGCCCGAACAACTCACTCTCGATCAGAGTCGCAGGAATGGCGGCACAGTTGACTGCGACAAAAGGCGCGTTGGCGCGCCGGGAACCGTAATGAATGGCTTTTGCCACCAGATCCTTGCCCGTTCCGCTCTCACCCTGCAGCAAGACCGAGGACGCTTCGCTTTCCGCAACTTTGCGCGTCAGCGCCGCCAATTGTGTCATTGCAGGGGACTGACCGATGATCTGATCGATATTGAACTGGCGCGTTTGTTCCCGCCGGATTATGCCAAGTTCCCGGCGCATCCTGCGGGCATCGATTCCATTGCGAAGTGTGACCTGAAGTTCGTCGAGTCTGATCGGCTTACCGATGAAATCGTAGGCGCCGCCGCGAAACGCAGACAGCATCTCGTCGGCCTGCACGTCGCCGGTGATGATGATGGGCACGGTACGGAATCGGCGTTTCGTTATTTCAGAGAGGAGGTCCAGACCTGAACCATCGGGTAGACTGATATCCAGCAGCGCGGCCGCCGGCTCGTCCGTGTCGAGGGCCGCCAGCGCCTCCGATACGGCGCCAGCCGGGATCGGGTCGTAGCCCCAGGCGCGCAAAGCGCCGGCAATTGTGCGACAGATCAGTGGATCGTCATCGACGATGAGAACCTTATCCTTGGCCATATTCTTCAGATCCGAGAGGCAGGAAGCGTGCCAAGAGACACGCAAGGAGGTGCCCAGAAGATGGAAAGAATCTCAAGGCAAGGGAATAAGCGCCCAGTCAGACAAGGAAAAGGTCGAAAAGACGGGACTGTACGATGCCCGAGGCAGGGTACCAACCCCCGCTGACATACGCAGCGGCGCCCTGTCTTTAACTCACGATTACTTCCCCTTCTCTCATGCTTTGCAGTTCTCTTTCAACTTGGGTGGGGCAAATGACGCGGGGATGCGAAATCTTTCACAGGTGTGCTCTACAGGCACATCCAAGGAGAGCTTGGCCAAAGCTTGCGTGAGGCATTAAATTGCAGGCATTTTGGGTGTAGATTTGGAGATACCCGCTAAGGGAGGCCGGGAAGGAGCAGCATTGTTAATAAAGAGCAGCATTGTCAAATACTGTTATGTCAAGTTCCTCACCGAACCGCGACTGTGAAGGA
>JACQGG010000217.1 GCA_016199665.1 Acidobacteriota bacterium
ACGCCGGCCACGGCGGCTCCGGAAGGATCCAGAACCTGCCCGATGATGTGGCCGCCGCTGGCAGCCGACTGCCCGGACACGACAACAAACAGGGGATGAAAGCTGATCAGCAATACGATGGCTGCCAGAATATTGGCCGGCAGGCCCTGTGTTGCGTAGGGACGAAAACTCATACTCTTTCTCCTCTTCTTTCCTGCGGGTGGATCTTTGCGGGCGGCCATTTGACTGATTTCGCCCATCCCGGAGGATTGAACTATCTACTTTCTGGTGCAAAAAATGGCTGTCTTCGCGTGGCACGGGCGTCCCGCCCGTGTCTTCGCATGGGCAAGATGCCCATGCCACGCCTTCCAGCTCCTTTTTGCACCGGAAAGTATCCAGGAGGAGACTTCCCGAAAACTTCCCGTTATCGGCTTCGGGTGGACCCGGCCGGACGCGAGCCCTCTTGCTTGCGAGCGGCCCAGTGGCGGAGCGGGACTAATCGTTGGAGGAATGGATCAATGACTTTGAATGCGGAGAATGCGGCTTCGGCCAAAACTCTGCGGCCTTTTGCATCCCGGCGGTCATGTCGCCCAACCTCAAGCCGGGGTTCTTGGCAATGCGCGGAAAACAACGACGCGGCCACCCGGGGGCAGCTTGAACTGGGCGTATTTATTTTTTATTCGCTGCAACACCGCTTCCTCTTCGGCTGCGTCCGCGACCCGTGAAAGCGTCAAGTCAAACAATTGCTTTCCTATCTTCAGGCGCACGCGGGGATCGCGCACGATATTTTTGTTCCAGAATCGGCTCGGAAACTCGACTCCTCGAGCATAATTGGAGAACAGATAGAGCTGCCCGTTGTAGGTGGCGCAATAGATAACAACCGAATGGGGGACAAAATAGGGGGTTCGCGTTTCCACCGCGATCGTCTCCACCTGGTCGGCAAAAGACCAGTCTGTCACAGGCTCGGCAACCCGTTCCCCGGCAAGCCATAACCCCGGCCTGCCTCGATCTACAGGGTCCAACCCGGTGATGCGGAGCGTGACGAGCCCCAAGACGAGAAGAACCAAGAACAATCCGCAGATTTTGAGCAGTCTTTTCATCTTAATGACCTAGAAAATTAATGACCTAGAAAATTAATGACACGAGAAAAGCGAGCCGCCGCTTGTTCATTTGCACCCTTCTATCCTACCTCGGTCAGAGGCCAGCGGCCCTAGCGTAATTTGTAACGCTGGATCTTGCCGGTGACGGTCTTGGGAAGCTCGTCGACAAACTCGATCCAGCGCGGATACTTATAGGGCGCCAGCCGCTCTTTGACAAATCGCTGCAGCGCGGAACCGAGCTCCGCACCGGCTGTGAAGCCCTGACGGAGCGTAACAAAAGCCTTGGGTTTGCAAAGGCCCAACTCGTCGAGCGCCCCCACCACGGCACACTCGGCCACTGCCTCGTGTTCCAGGAGGCATTGCTCGACTTCAAGGGGCAAAACCCAGGCGCCGCCCACCTTTAGAACGTCGTCGTCTCGTCCCTGGTAGAACAAATAGCCTTCTTCGTCTTGATAAAACCGGTCGCCGGTGCGCATCCAGGCGCCCATGAAGATCTTCTTTGTCTGGTCATGCCGGTTCCAATAGCCCGCAGCCACGCTGTCGCTGCAAATTAGCAGCTCCCCCACCTGACCTGCAGGAAGTTCCGTCCCGTTCTCGTCGACGATCTTGCCCCGATATCCCGGCAATAATCGGCCGCTGCTCCCTCTCTTGACCTGCCCCGGCACGTTGCTGATGTAAATCCACCCGGCCTCAGTCGAACCGAGGCCGTCGATGATTTCGACGCCGAAACGGCGCAGCCAGCGTTCGTAGACAGGCGCCGGCAAAGCTTCCCCCGCAGAAATACAATGCCGTACCGAGCCAAGATCCACCTCCCATTTGCCCTCGTCTGCTTCGCGAAGGATCTGGCCGTAAGAGGTCGGCACTGAAAAAAACAGGGTGGGACGATACCGGCTCAGGTTCTGCAACACCAGACCGGGCTTCTGCTGATGCGGGGAAAGTACCACGCCGGCTCCATAGTACAGAGGCAGGTAGAGCGCGTTATTGAGACCATAAGAAAAAAAGAGCCGCGGCACGCAATAGGTGATGTCGTCGGGCGTAAAGCGCGCCACGTGATATCCCCAGGTTTCAATCGAGTGGACCAGATCGTGCTGGAGGTGAACCACCCCTCTAGGCAAACCCGTTGTCCCGGAGGTGTAAAGCCAGTAGGAGACATCATCTTTGTGTGACGCAAACGTTTCCAGGGACGGGCTGCTGCTCTTGATCGCCTCGGCCAAAGAAAGGTTTTTCCCGGCCGTTTGGCCCGCAACCAGCACGTGCCGCAGAAACGGGGCCTGCTGCCGCGCCGCCTCGAGGCCAGGCAAGAATGCGTCGCCGCTGACAGCCACCCTGGCGCGACAGTCATTCAGGAAGTAAACCAGATCCGAGGGTGTGGCCAGAACATGAACCGGCACGGGCACCGCCCCGATTTTCATTGCGGCCAAGAAAGCACCGACAAACTCCGGGCTGTCGTTCAGCAACAGGAGGACCCTTTGCTCCGGTTCAACGCCGAGCTGGAGAAAAACGTTGCCCAGCCGGTTGGTGAGATCTCCCAGTTCAGAGTACGTGATCCGGGCGTCTCCATAATAAATGGCCGTATGACCGCCCCGGCCGGCGCTGAGATGGCGCTCCAGCAGGAGAGTGACCATATTAAAGCGGTCAGGCAGCGCAAATCCCTCCCTCCAGGGTTTCAACTCGACGCTCTGCATGAATTCCTTCACTTTCTCCCCTGAGACTTTGCTACTTGCCGGTGTAAAAATCACTTCTTGGGCCCGCCGTGGAGGCTTCACCCGGCAGAGCCGGAACCAGCAGCCCGTCTTACCGCAAACCTTTTTGCAGCGCCTGGCGCAGCTCCTCCGGGTGCGCCACGGCCTTTCCCTGCTGATCGACAACCACCGCCGTAACGCCTCCTTCCACCGCCAGCAGGTTGTGCTTCAATATTTGAAACTTGAAGCTGAATGAAGAGCGGCCCACCTTTTCGACCCAGCAGTGAACAGCGATTTCATCGTCATAAAAAAGGGGCTGCTTGAATTCGGCCCAAACCTGGACGCGAGGAGCGTGCAGAGTCCGGTGAAGACGTTCATAGGGGAACCCGAGGGTTCTCATGAGCTCGTGCTCGGCAATCTCAAAGTATCTGAGAACGGATGCGTAGTGAACGCGTCCGCCGGCATCCGTGTCAATCCAGCGCACTCGCATGCGCTCCACCTGCACCCTCATGTCGCAGCAACAAAAGATAAAGAGAGAAAATTTCAACGATCCGAAGAACGTCAATTATAATTGTTCGCTCCGTTCTTCTCTTACTCTTTTATGGATTTGGGATTGCAAGACCGCGTGGCCATCGTTCTAGCTTCCAGCAAGGGATTAGGGCGGGCCGTTGCCCTGGGCCTGGCCAGAGAGGGCGCGCGGGTCGCGATTTGCGCCCGAACCAGGGAAAACCTCCGCAAGACTGAAGCTGAAATTCGGGAGCGGACGGGAGCGGAAGTCCTGTCGCTGAGCCTGGACGTGACGCTTCGAGAGTCTCAGCGGACCTTGGTGGAGGAAACGCTCCGGCGCTTCGGCCGAATCGACATCCTGGTCAACAACGCCGGAGGCCCCCCGGCCGGCCAGTTCCTCCAACTGCCGGAAACAGCGTGGCAGGAAGCCTTGAACCTGAATTTGCTCAGCACCGTTTTTATGACGAGGGAAGTCGTTCCGCACATGATTCCAAGAAAGTGGGGGCGAATCGTCAATATTACGTCCTTTTCCGTAAAGCAGCCGATTGACCACCTGATCCTCTCCAATATGGCTCGAGCCGGAGTCGTCGGATTCGCCAAGACCCTGGCTTCGGAGCTGGCGCCGCACAATATTCTGGTCAACAACGTTTGTCCCGGAGTGTTTGGCACCGACCGGCATTTTGAGCTGGCCCGCGGGCGGGCTGAGAAATCGGGAACGTCACTGGAACAGTATCTGCAGGAACAGGCCAAGTCCATTCCGCTGGGACGCTTTGGCGAACCTGCCGAGTTCGCGGATCTGGTGGTTTTCCTGGCCTCGGAGCGTGCCAGCTACATCACCGGAACGACCCTTCAAATCGACGGCGGCGTAATCCGGTCGCTGCTGTAGTGCGCGAAAAGAATGTAAATCGATGTGTCGCTGATGTTAGATACCATTATTTGTTACCAGCGCATAACCGATAGCGGACGAATCACGCTCTGTGAATCAGCGGCACGAGCCGCAGCTTGACGCGGCCGAGGCCGCAACCAAATTCCCCGCATGCCTGATGTGAGCGCCTGTTGCCCAAGATCGCAAGCTCTGCGACTTCTCCGCGCCCTCTGCGTAGCAGGTTGGCAACTTCTTGTTTTTTGCAAAGTTTTTCGCGACCCGAGATCGAAATTGCCTTCTGGTCCCGTCGCCCTGAAAGGGCGACGGAAAAATAGCACGGGCAAGCGCGTAGAGCGCGCGCCCCTGGGTGCCGGGAGATTTTGGAATTAGAGCGCCCTGGAGGGGCGCAGGAGGGGGGCCCGGCCCGGCGCCCCTTCAGGGCGCCCCTGTTGATGAGGGTGGCGTTTCCCAGGGGCTGCGCGCCGCGCGCTCACCCCTGCTAACATCGGGCCGCCCCTTCCAGGGCGTCGTAGCTTCGGGTTGCGGCTACGCCGCGCGAAGTCTCTGTTCCGAAAACAGACCCTCTACACCATTTTCATGGTCCTTGGTGTCCAATAGGGACATGAATAACTGCGGTGAACAAAGGGTGACCAGCAACGCAGAGACCGCAGAGCCTTCGCAGCGCGGCAGAGCCGCAACCAAATGGCCAACCGAATTACTGCAAATCGTCGCAAGCTGGCAATAAACTGAGCATTAGCAGTGCAGAGACGGCAAGTTCGGCGACAAAATCTTTGTAAAACCACGCGGCTCCTATACTTTCGGACCGCGGCGACCGAGGGTTTACACCCTCGGA
>JACQGG010000219.1 GCA_016199665.1 Acidobacteriota bacterium
CGTTCACGCCGGCAAACAGTCCCAGTCCTTGGTCGGCCACCAGTGCCATCACATGGCTCTTGCGTTCGATCGACCAGAGCTGTAGGGCCAGCGCAGCGCGCAAGGCATGACCAGCCGGAATCATCTTCGAGCCAGGCAACCCGGTGTCCTTTGCCACGGTGTCGATGTTGAGCCTGACCAGATCGGGCACAAACAGGAACAGTCCGCCGCATGCCGTCGTGAACCGGCGCGGCAGCAGCGAAAACTCCCGAACGTCGGCCACCGGCTCCACGGTCGGCCGCGACCGATCCGGGCGCTCCTGGTCCAACCGTCGGGGCAGAGCGGCAAACCCTTCTTCCTTCAACACTTCTCGGACGGCTGTCGGGCTCAACGGCCGCTGCTGTTCCTTCAGACTCTGGCTGATCTCATAGACCGAGTAGTTACGCTTGCGCAGTTGAACGATCAGGTCCCGAGCGGCCGACTTTTTCGGCTGCGACCGGGGTCCCCGCCGTGGGGTGACGAAGAAGACCGGATCGGGATCGCGACGGAAGTGGTGGCATAGGACATGAAAAGCCGACACCGAGTAACCGAAGGCCCGCGCCACCTGCTGGGAGGGGAGCCCCTCAACGAAATAGGCGCGGAGAGCCTCGTACTGCCGCTGCTTCGGGGTACAGGGTTCGAGGAAGAAGCGGTGGATGTCACTTAGGTCTTTAGGTGCTCCGTAATTCATATGCACGATATCACCTACCATATCTTGCGTGAAGCGAAATTGCAGCACCCCACCGCTTGTGGGCTAAATGGTTCTATAAATATGCGATAAAAGCGCGAATGGGCTGTCAGTGAAGCGATGAAGAGCGAAATGTGTAATAGCGCAATACCATCTCTATCTGACCACCATTAATGTAATAAAGCCGACCACATCGATGGCCACCGCTCACGGCCTGAACCGTGGTCAGAGCGCTCAATCCCGAGGCCGGATTGGCTCGGGCAAAAATCCCCGTTCCGGCTTAGGTAAATGGTTGTCCGTGGAAATCTGCAGTATCACTCGCATCGCCCGTAGGTCGCGGTCAGGCGTCGCAGCTTTCCGGCGAGCTCGGGCGTTAAATCCTCCCGGTTGAATCGCCACGTCCAATTCTTTGCCGTGCCGCCCGGCCGGTTCATTCGCGCTTCCGACCCGAGGCCAAGGATGTCCTGCAGCGGGATAATGGCGGTATTGGCCGCCGAAGAAAGCGCTAAGCGGATGAACTCCCAGTGAATCTGGCGGCCGTCGCTGTTCAAATAGCGAAGCGCAAATTCCCGTTCTGCGTTGACCTGTTCCGGCGAGCGGGTGCTGTCGCCGGCGCCCGAACTTGTGAACCATCCGACGACCGTGTCATTGTCATGGGTGCCGGTGTAAACGACGCAATTTTTCACGTAGTTGTAGGGCTTGAAGCTGTCGCCGGGTGAAGTGTTGCTGAAAGCGAACTGAAGAATGCGCATTCCGGGAAACCCGAGGCGATCACGCAGCGCATGGACCTGGGGCGTAATCGTGCCAAGATCCTCGACGATGAGGGGCAGATCTCCCAATGCGTCCTGCAGCGCGCCAAAAAGTTTTTCGCCGGGACCCTCTACCCAGCGCCCCTCAATGGCAGTGGAAGCCCCTGCGGGAACTGCATAGTATTTTTCAAAGCCGCGAAAGTGGTCCAGCCGAACTATGTCAACCAGGCTGAGTGTGGCGCGAATTCGTTTGATCCACCAGGCGTATCCGGTCTGCGCCATGACTTCCCACCGGTAGAGAGGATTTCCCCAGAGCTGGCCCGTCTGGCTGAAATAGTCCGGTGGCACGCCGCCGACAGCCTGGGGTTTGCCGTCTTTATCCAGATCGAAATATTCCGGATGCTCCCACACATCGGCGCTGTCGTGCGCCACGAATATGGGGATATCCCCGATGATCAAGATGCCCTGTCCCTTGCAGTGGCGCCTCAGGGCCTGCCACTGCCTGAAGAATGCAAACTGAATAAATCGGTGCGCCTCAATGGCCGCGGGATCTGCGTCGGGCCGCCGCCATGCGGTCCAGGCGGCATCGCTATTGGCCTCTTTGAGCGCCATAAATCGCGCGAAAGGCTCAAGCCAGCTCTGTTGCTCTTCGCAGAACTCTTGCAAATCGTGCCGCTGGTCAGGCGACGCGCGCTTGGAAAACCCCAACGCTGCCTCCCGCAGCCGCCATTGCTTGAAGGGAGTCACCGCTGGAAAATCAACGAAGTCCCCTCCAAACGGAGGCAGGTTTTCGAGGCTCGCCTCCGGCAGCCAACCTTCCTGCACCAGCGCTTCCAGGCTGATAAGTAGGGGGTTTCCTGCCATGGCCGAAAGACATTGATAAGGGGAGCTGCCATAGCCGGGTGGGCCAAGCGGCAGTACCTGCCAGTAGCGCTGGCCGCTGTCGGCCAGGAAATCGGCGAAGCGGCGGGCGGATTCTCCCAGGTCTCCAATGCCATGGCGCGAAGGCAGGCAAGTCGGATGCAGCAGGATGCCGCTGGCGCGCTGGGAGAGAGGGGAAGGGGTGTCGGCCATCACTGCTCAGAATACGACAATGCGGTTAGTCGCTGTCGCTCTTTAGTGCTGAAAACGCAGTGCATTAGACTGCTGACGTAGGAATGTGCCATGACCGGCCTCCACTTTCAATCGTCCCTACGGGACTCGAGCGCGTTATAGCATATGCAGGCAACCCAGCGGTGCCCATTCAGCGCCGCTTTACCCAGACTTCAACTGTTGCGGCATCTCCCAGCAGCGCCCGGAGATGATCTGCCGGTCGCCGCCGTATGCTTTGCAAGCCGAACCTGCGGATGGACGCAGAGCCGGGTCCACCCCATGACCTGACCGGCGCATATCCCCAAGCCCGCAGGTGTGCGGCGTCCGGAAACCCGTCGTACTGCCAGATGACGTTCTCGAGGAGGAGCGCCGTTCCGGCGCGCGCCTCTTTGATAGCCGCCGCATCAAAGGCGGCGAGGTGGCCGGGGACCGTCAAAGGAACGCCGAGCCGATAATAGACATACGGATGCGCAGCTATCAGGCGCGTGGGATCGCGATCAATCTCCGGCATTGTCTCCATCCGGCCGGGCGACGCGTCCAGC
>JACQGG010000220.1 GCA_016199665.1 Acidobacteriota bacterium
CATGCAGCGGACGGCGCTGCGCGCCGCCGCTGATGCCGAGCGTTGATCCTGGGAATGATGCGGCTTGAAGGTAGTAACGGGATGCGTTATGATGACGGCGGATGATTCGAAGCTTCCGGCACCCCGAAACGGAGTGGGTGTTTCAGCGGAAGGGCTCACGGCGGCTGCCCCCGCACGTGGCACGGCTTGCCGTTCGCAAGCTCCTCGTCTTGGATGCCGCCGAGTCACTCCTCGATCTGCGGTCCCCGCCGGGGAATCGCCTCGAGAAGCTGAGCGGCAAGCGGGAAGGCCAGCACAGCATCCGGATCAACGATCAGTGGCGGATCTGCTTTGTGTGGCGCGGGGCCGACGCCTACGAGGTTGAAATCGCCGACTACCATTAGGACCAGGCCATGAAGCCTCGCAAGATAGCTCCAATCCACCCGGGCGAAATCCTCCTTGAGGAATTCCTCAAACCGTTGGGCGTCACCCAGTACCGGCTCGCCAAGGACATCAGCGTTCCTGCTCGTCGCATTAACGAAATCGTGCTGGGCAAACGGTCGATCAGCGCCGATACCGCGTTGCGATTGTCGCGGTACTTTGGGACCACGGAGAAGTTTTGGCTTAACCTACAGACCCGGTATGACCTAGAGGTCGAGAAGGACCGTCTCGGGACTCGACTCGACAAGGAAGTCGAAGTCTTAGCAAGAACGGAGTAAGCGGCCTGGAATACGGTCGGGCTAACACGCGCTTGGAGCCGGCCGCTGGAAAGCGCGGCCGCTCAACCGCAGGCCATTAGGCGGCAACGCGATGAAGGGTGGATTCATCCTCTTCGCAGTCATAGCGGTGATCCACTTCCTCCTGAGCGTCCTCGCGTTCGCCTTTCTGTTCGGCCGCTGGATGGGGGAGGCTCAAACGGCTCGCTGTCGTCGCGTCCGGAAGCGGACCACCGCTCAGATTGAGACTGCGCGATTACGCCTCAAGACGACGCTTCCGACGAGTATCATGAGTCCCACGATGGACACCCACGAGAAGAGATCCCCGATTATCGAATCACGAAATAGATGTGTTCGTGCTGCGCCAGATGTTTTCCTCGGTCCAGAAATGCAGACTCCTCCGCTTTGGGTACCATGACGCTTGGTAGGGAACAGGTCTCTCTTGTCTGCGGCCGCCGCAGGCCGCAGCTTAAGCGCATCCCGTTAGCCGCCCCTGGTTGCCCCCTGAGGCGTTCTGGATTAAGCTCTATGCGTTGGGCGCCGCCGAGAGCCCACCCAGAAAGGAGGGCAAGCCATGAAGACACTCACCTGATAGCCAACTTTCTAGGACAGCCAGCGGTGTTAGGCACTTACCTGACTCCAAACCGAGAATAGTTGAAAACCGAGGGTTGACCCTGTCCAATTACTGGAGGATCATCTTATGAAACGTTCTCACCTTTATTCCTCATCCATCTACCTTGCAATCGTTTACGTGACGTTACTACTACCCGCAACGAACGTGAAGGCAGCGGTGCTCTTTGGTCCCATTACGAACCCTGCGAATGGTCATGTCTACTATTTGCTCGATACCGCGTCTTGGACAGACTCTGAGTCGGAAGCACTCACCCTGGGTGGCCATTCGGTCACCATTAGCGATGCAGCAGAAAACGATTGGGTTTTTGATACCTTTGTGTCACTCCTGCCCACGGACGTTATCGCAACTCTATGGCTTGGCCTCAACGATGCGGCGCAAGAAGGAACCTTTGTCTGGGCGAATGGCGAACCCGTGACCTTTACGAATTGGAGCACCCGTCAGCCTGATAATGGGAGAGGCGTTGAAAATTATGCGCATGTCTGGACCCCATTCGATCTCCCACAGGCTCCAGCAGAGTGGCGCAAGTGGAATGACGCAGCCAACGATGGGTTTGGTGTCGGAACACCCTATGGTGTTGTCGAGGTGGCAAATGCCCCAGATTCAGATGGTGACGGCATTGCTGATAACGAGGATGATTGCCCCAATTCCGATCTGAGCGCCGCCGTTGTTATTGATGGCTGCAATTCTGGGGTCCTCAATACCTTGTTCCCAAGTGGCTGCACGATCTCTGACCTTATTGCGGCATGCGCTGAGGGCGCCGGCAATCATGGCCAGTTCGTGCGTTGTGTTGCCGACTTGACCAATGACCTGCAGAAAGCCGGAACCATCATCGGCCAGCAGAAGGGCGCAATCCAAAGCTGTACCGCGCAGGCTGACATTCCCTAACGTCTCACGCTCCGAGCACACGAGGTCGGAGCAGATTTGTCCGGTGTTGTCAGAGCATCCAGGGCGGGGAGGCCAGTGTGCAGAGCCGGAATCCCCCCCTGGCAAAGTCGTCTGCTTGCACTGAACTCGTTGATTACCGTTGGCGCGGGGAGTTGGGCTCATTGGAGTGACACTATGAGAAACAAGAGAATCTGGCGGCTCGGAATCGCGGGAGTCCTGATTCTGGCTGCCGCAGGCTGCGCAACCAGGAGCAGGGGCGCGCGGCTGGCGATAGATCTTCTGAGGGGGAGCGAGTTTGAATCGCTGAGCCGGTCCATCGAATTCACGAGTTTCAACTCGTTTGGCTCCTCCGCCACGGCCGAAGGGACGGTCACGACCGCCTTTCGCTTCGCCAAAGAGAAAAACAAATGGGTGTTGAAGGAAGTGCGGGTGGGAGAAGCTCGGTGGGAAAGCATCCGGGACCTGAAAGAAGCCCTCGACAGCATCCATATACGCCGCACCCGAGCCGACATCTCGATCATAGTCGAGGCGCTGGAACGTTACCACTCCCGCAACAGCGCCTATCCTGAGGCGCAAGACATCGCCGATCTCATCGATCAGCTTTCCCCTACCTACCTGGACCGCGTACTTCGTCTGGACGGCTGGGGGCATGAATTCAGAATCACAGCCGGGCAGGGAAAGCCCGGGATTGTCTCCAACGGACCGGACGGAAAAGAAAACAGTGCCGACGACGTTCGCGCCCCCTGATGCGCCCGGCATCCGCAAGTCGGAAGAAGAGTTCACCCAGAGTTAGCGCAACTTCGTCACGGAACCGGGAGCATAAGCGAGCGGCGCGGGGAATGAAGAACTTTCATCGATCGTGTTTCGTCTCTACGAGCGCGTAGAGGCGAACCGGATGCCAATGATTTCCATGGAGCAAGCGAGTTCCCTTCCCCCCGCCGCTTGCTGACGCACGCGGTTCGGACATTGCTACAAGGCGGAAAGCAGAGGGCGGCTGAAGCCAGTCGACCGCGGGTTGCTCAAACCACGAGTCGACAATGCGGATCGTTTCTTGAATTGACAAAGGACGGCGAAAGATCCGGGATCTGGTGAGGATACGCATGAATGCCAGAACGCTGGTCCGGGCCACCCTCACGGGCTGAGGCCGGGAGAGCGCTTCCGCCAGCCAAGCCCGGGCCATGCCGTGCTCCCGTGACGTCGGGCTATAGGCGTAAATCAGCACATTGGCATCGACAAGAATCATTTTCGTAACGGGCCTTCCACCTGATCCAGCAGCTCTTCCACGTTGTCAAAGCTGATACCCGGCAGCGGATCCAGTGTTCTTGCCCGGACGACGAAGCGTCTGGCAGGCTTCAGGCTCCTCCGGGCATTGAGCCCAAGGCGAAGCAATTCGTTAACGACCTCTTTGAAAGAGCGGCCAGAACGGCCAGCCTCCGCCTTTAGTTTGACCGCAACATCTTCATACAGGGTGAGTGTGGTTCGCATGCCTCTATCCTGGCTCATTGACATCATGAAGCCAGGCCGCCTCCTGGGAACGCCAACGCGACCCGTTGGGGTCTGGCGCCTCGAGTGCGCCGCGCCTCCAGTGGGCGCCAACCCCCCGTGCTTAGCAGCAGAGACCGGCTGCTTCCGCTCCATCGACCATGACAAATTCCAGGCAGTCGTGGGCCTCCCGGAGGGCGGCTTCAACCGTGCGGGGCGCGGCGCCGCTGGCAAAGATGAAGCCCAGGTAGCGCGACCCCTCCGGAAGCGGGACCAGCCGCTGGCCGGGGTGCGCCGTAACCAAAACCTCGTCGATTCCCCGCGTGGCCGAGGCTTCCGCCAGACCGCGAACTTTCTCGAGGATACCGGCTCGCGGTATCGGAATCATCATCACTCCCGCCGCCTCCTGCTCAGGCTGCAACAGCCCAATCTCCAGGCCGAGCGCCTGCTGCAAGATCAGTTCTTCCAGCGACCGGTCCTCCCGAAAGCGCAGCACCCGGGAACAGTGTCCTCCAATGGATCGCGCCGCCACCTCGATCACCCAGGGTCCCGCATCATTAATTCGGAGTTCGGCGTGTACCGGCCCCTCGGTAAGTCCAAGCGCGCCGCACGCCCCAGCCGCGCAATCGGCGATCTCCTGCTGAATGGCCACCGGGAGGCGGGAGGGCGTGACATAGATAGTTTCCTCGAAAAATGGCCCGTCCAGGGAGTCCGGCTTGTCGAAGATCGCCAGCAGCCGGAACACTCCCCCGCCCAAGATTCCTTCCACTGCCACTTCCTTTCCCGGTATGAATTCCTCGACGAGAATCTGCCGTGAAGCGGCCCCACGGCTCTTGATCTCCGGGGAATCAAGGATGGCGGCCAGTCTGGCAAACGCGCCGACAAATTCCGCTTTGTTGTCCGAGCGGATGACGCCGCGGCTTCCTGACAGGATCACGGGTTTCAGGACGCATGGAAAGCCGACATCGCGCCCCAGCAGGGCGGCATCGTCATCAAC
>JACQGG010000218.1 GCA_016199665.1 Acidobacteriota bacterium
ACCAGCGGGTCAACGATTCATCAGGTATTCCGGCCGCAGATAACCTGTCGCTAACGAGTAGTCGATGGGCCTCGCCTTACGCCCTCAAACTTTGACCACGATTTTGACAGGATTAACTCGCCACCCTCACGGCGCGGGATCCCGGATGACTAGGGTCTTGGCCCATCGATCCCCAAAACGTCGTCGGTTTCTCGATTCCGAGAAAACCATGCATGCGTCCACGATGTTGAACAGGGGGATCATCAGAGAGACCTGCCTGATGACCGCCGTGGTGAAATCACCTGTGATGGGCTGCTGCGTGGTCTCCCGGACCACCCGGATGCGCATCGCTTTCTTTCCGATGCTCTGGCCGTTCAGGAACGGCAGTGCATCCTTTGTCAGACCATAGGCAAGGCTGACCAGAATGCCGACGACCGGGGCCGCCCAAACGGCGCCGCACAGGACGCCGTCGATCAGGGCGGCCATGAATCGGCTGCCGGGACCTGCCAGTTCGTACCCTTTGACTATGACCGGAGCTTCGCTCGTCTGTGTCGGCATGCCACTGGGGGGGATTTCTTCCGTCATGATCGGTTCCTTTCGCCGAAGATGGATGGGCTTGAGTATGTCCGCCGCGCCTGTCGGATGCAAGTCGAAAAAGCCCTTTTTGCGGCTTACCAGGGAGACTCCGCGCGGCGTAGCCGCAATCCAAGATCTGGTTGTGAAGGGCAGTGGATCCGCCCTCACCGCAGAGACGCAGAGGTCGCAGAGAATGCGCAGAGGTTTTTTCTCTGCGCCGCCTCGGGACTGCTAACAGTCAGTTTCTTTTCGTGCCGCGAAGATTTCGGGCGACCCGTGGCGTCAGCACGCAAAATGTGGCAGTCCCGGCTGTCGGCGAGAAGGCCGCCGCCCTTTGGCGGGCGGCAGCGGAAGTCTTCGCTCCTGTGGCGGGAGTCTGTCGCCCGCCAAGAAACGGCGGGCTCTGATTTCAATTTATTGCGAGCCTGCCAAGATCTTGTAGCAATCCGGTTGGCCCTTTGGTTGCATCTGCCCGAAGAATTTGCTTGACTGGGGCAGTCCAAAGGTCTAGATGTGAACAAATCCGGTTGAACGAAGTTCAGCATCGACAAATTTTCCTGCTTCCGGGGAGGAGAGAAATGACACACACGATAACCGCCAGAGTGACTCTCACCGTTTTCTGTCTGGTATGCGCGGTCGCCGCATTGAGCCCCGGTGACGGCTGGCTGCGAGGCCAGGGTGACACGCCGCCCGAAGTCATGCATTACGCCGACCTGGTTCTCTACAATGGAAAAGTTCTGACCGCCGATGAAAATTCCACCATGGTTCAGGCCGTGGCCGCGCGGGATGGCAAGATTCTGGCGGTGGGAGAAACCGCCAGAATCTTGAAAATGGCCGGCCCCAAGACAGTCCGGATCGATCTGCAGGGCAACACCGTGACGCCAGGGTTTATTGACGTCCATTCGGGCACGATTCCGGGAGGGCATGGACCCTCCGGGCCGAGCTATCTCCCCAATTACTCCCGAATGCGCTTTGAAAAGCTGGATGACGGTCTGAGACAAATCAAGGAAGCGGTGGAGAAGGCTCCTGCGGGTCAATGGGTATTTATTAATCCGTTTCGTACCGCCGCCGCTTACCAGGTGACCCGCCAGATGCTGGATACGATTGCGCCCAACAACCCGCTGCTGCTGACCCTGGACAATACGACCGGGATCGTCAACAGCAAAGCGCTGGCTTATGTCCCCGACGACGTGAAGGCGGGGATCTATAAAGATGACAAGGGCCAGCCCACGGGTCGCATTGCGGGCTGGGCGTATGGCGCCTTGACGTATGAAATACTCCCCTGGCCCGAGGATGCTGCGCTGGAGCGAATGATCCAGCAGACCAAGGAAAGACTGGAAAAGATAAATCGGATGGGGGTGACGACGCTGGGGGGCCGCAGAAGCGGGCTCTCGACCACCATCATGCGAGAGACTCAGCGGCGCGGGCTGTCGCCGGTGCGCCTTCGCATCGCCAGTGAAATTGCCCGGCTCAATCCGCACACGGAAAGGTATCTCAAGCGAATCGGCAACCTGATGGACGTCGGGGACGAATGGTTCAAGATCGCTTCCATGACGGTCAGCTCAATTGACAGCAACGCCAACAATGGCGGGTACCTGACGCGCCAGGCAAAAAGAAATATGGAAACCTGGGATGCCTATGGCGCCTACGGCCAGAATAAGTGGCGCGATATGGTGGAACCGGGAAAGGACTGGCAGCAGTTCTCCGACTACAACAATGCCCTGATCGCCGCCAATTATGGCTGGAACGTCACGGATATGCATGTCCAGGGAGATGGCGGAGTCGAACTCATGCTGGAGGTCTTCGACAAAGTCAACCAGCGGAGCTCGATCAAGGGGAAAAGCTTCGGAATGGTGCATGGAAGCATGCGGCCTCCTGATCTTGCCAAGCGGCTGGCCACTTATGACGCCGTTCTGTCGTTTGACACCGCCTATCTCTTTCGGGGGGACGACAGCAGCAAGTATCTGGAAAAGTTTTACGGGGCGGACGCGGTAGCCGGGATGTCTCCGATTCGTGAAATGATCGACGCGGGCCTGAGGCCGGTCCTGGAAGTGACCAACAGCGCCGCCTATGACCCCGCCATGGCCTTCGCCGACAAGTTGATGGATGACCCGCAAACCTACCTTCAAGATATGGAGCTGTTTATCACTCGAAAAAACTTCAGGACCGGGAAAGTTTGGGGGCCGCATCTGAGAATCAAGAGAGAAGAGGCGCTCAAGATGGCGACCGCCTGGGCAAGTCGTTTCTACGGCGACGAGAAGATCATGGGCACGATTGAACCGGGCAAGCTGGCAGACTTTGCCGTCTTGGGCGGAGACTTCATGACCGTGCCGGAAGATCAGATTTCGAAGCTCCCCGTGGTAAGGGTGATCGTAGGAGGCAAGACAACGTTTGAGAAGAAATAATTTGAACCTCCGGCAACCTGCTCGTTTTGAGCTCTTCGCGCTGGACCAGCAACTCAATCTGGCGCCCGGCGCCACTCGTGCCGACGTTCTGAAAGCGATGGACGGCCACGTCCTGGGGCACGCGGTCCTGATAGGCCTGTTTCACCGGTAGTCCGGGGCATCGATCTGAACGGGTCCGACAATACGCCCCTCCTGCATCCGGACCCCATGTTCGGCGAGGACCCTGGCCTCGTAGCGATCGTGAGTGACGTAAAGCGTGGTGGCGTCCAGTTCTTTCTGCAGTGACTTGAATTCCATGAGTAGTTGCTGTTTCAAGTCTGAATCGAGACTGGAGAAAGGCTCGTCCAGCAACGAACGTAAGGGTCACTCATGAGTGTCCTTGTTCAGTATCAGTCCCAGCAGCCCCAGTGACCCGAGGATGACCCCCACTTGCATCAGCGCCAGCGAAGCCAGTTGAGACGGCGGTGTGTTTGCGACGAGGGTATAAATTCGAACAGGCAAGGTCGATTCTCCCGGGGGTGAAACCAGCACGGTTACGCCAAGCTCGCCGAAGGAAAAAATAAATCCGATGCCCCAGGCCGCCAGCAGTCCCGTTTTCAGTTGCGGCAAGACAATGCGAGTGAATACACGAGGCCAATGCGCTCCGGCAACGACTGCCGCCTCTTCGAAGGAAGCGGGGATCTGCCGAACATAAGCGGCCAACAGGAGAGCGGCCACGGGAACAAAGCGGGCCAGATAACCGAACAGAACCATCAGGCGGCTGGTATAGATTTCCCCCAAAAATCCCGGACGGTTCCAGAGCCCGATCAGGCCGACCCCGGTCAGGGTACTGGGAACTGCAAAGATGAGGATGAAGAGCAAATCGAGGGATTGTGACCCCCTCGCCTGTGAGCGGGCTCGAAAATATCCCAGCAGCAGACCCAGGCAAGTAATGGCGGTTGCGCCGACCACCGACAGGATGAGGCTGTTGGAAATCGCGCGGGAGGACGTTCGGAGGGAGTTGACCATAAATTTGACCTGGCCGGCCTCGCTTGCCAGGGCAAAAAGAGGCAGGAAAACCGAGGCGAGGAGCCAGAGTATGAGGCCGCCCATGACCCAGGGCTGCAGTCTGCCCAGAGGAAAGGGAAGCCCTGTCTGGCGAGTACGTGCGGTCGCCAGCATTTTCTCGCCGACGAGAAACCGCAAGGCAATCCCGGCCAGCAACGCCAGGATCAGCAAAGGAAAAGCAAGGACAGTCGCTGACCTGAAATCATAGCGTGCGGCGAAGGCAGTGAAGATCTCAGTCGAAAAAACCCGCACGCGAAGCAAGCCAGCCAGGCTAAATTCAGCGAGTCCCAAAATAAAGATGAGCAGGGCCGCGCCGCCGATGATGGGGGCGATCAACGGCAGCGTAATCCTTCGGAATACGGCGCCAGGCCGGGTCACCAGCAGGCCGGCTTCCTCCGTACTCGCATCCACCCGGCGCGCGGCGGCCTCTGTGGCCAGCATGGAAATCGGATAAAAATTCACCCCCAGCAAAACGATCGCTGCGGGAAGGCTGTAAGTCCAGTCTGAAAGTAAATCTCGCCCCAGCAGCCGTGCCAGCCATCCGGCCGAGCCTCCCAGGTAGATCCACGCGAGCCCAAGAATATAGGAGGGAACGAGCAGCGGCACTGCCAGCGCGGTTCGGAAAAAGGGTCTGCCGGGCAGATCCGCGCGCGCCAGGAGCAGTCCGAGGGGAACGCCGATGAGAGTGGCAACGGCGGCTGAAGCGGCTGCCAGAAGCAGGCTGTTGCCCAGCAGGGCTGCCCGGCGCGGATCGCCAAAAAATTTCACAACCGCATCCAGGGCGAGAAAATCGTGAGTCTGGATCAGCGAAATTCCGAGCAGGTAGAGGGGCGGAGCCAGACAGAACAAAAAGAAGAAAACAATAGTGATCAGCAGAATAATTGTCCGCATCTGGGACCGGCCTAGAGACGGAGCAATGCTTCCACCCGCCGCGTCACGTCCTGGAGATGCTCTGCCGCCTTTCCGTAATCGAGCGTCATCGGTTTGAAAGACTGGAGCGCGGGAAGATTTCTTGGAGGTGCGACTCCCGGATGGAGAGGGATTTGGACTGCCTGCGATTGCGCCAGTTTGCGCTCAACCTCCGGGGAAAGAAGGTAGTCGATCAGCTTCCTGCCCTCGTCTGGACGCGGCCCGCCGGCGATGAGCGAGACCATGTTGGGCATCAGGGGAGCGCCTATGCCGTTGCTGTCGGGAATGACCATGGCGACCGGCAAATTCGCCTCAATCGCAACGTTCACATCATCGGTATCCGTCAGTCCTGCCTTCAGTTCGCCGCGCGCCACCAGATCTCTCACCACGGAATTGCTTGGAACGATCTTAACTTCGTTGGCGTGCAATTTACGAAAGAAGTCGTCTGCGCGGGCCTCACCCAAAACCGCATACAGAGCGGCCACATGAAACGAGGTGGAGCCGAAGCGAGGGTCAGCCATTCCGACCTCCCCTCTCCATTTTGGGTTGGTCAGGTCGAAGATAGACCGGGGCGCGTCTTCCGGCTTGACTCGATTGACGTTGTATACGATGACACGAAGTCGCGCAGAAAAACCGGTCCAATATCCCTCCGGATCTTTGAAGACGTCCGGGATCCCCTGTGAGTTCGGGGATGGATACGGCGCAAGCGCGCCGTTCTCTTTCAGCACCAGGGTTCGGACCGGCTCGTTGGACCAGAAGACATCGGCTCGCGGGTTGTTCTTTTCCGCGAGCAAACGGTTGGCAAGCCCGGTACTTTTAGTTTCTTCCGTATCGAAGACCACGTTGACTTTGACTCCGGACTCCCGTTCATAGTCGGACAAGATGGGTTCGGAAAAGACGCGATCCTGCGACACATATATGACCACCTCTCTGGCTCTCTGCGGCGCCGATTTGCCGGCACAGCCGGCGATGACAACCGCCAGCAACCCAATATTCAAAAACGACCCCAGTTGGGTCTCTCCCCGGGACAACCTGATCATATTTCAGTCACCTGACGAGTGGGATGCGCATGCTTTTCTTCTATCTTAGCAGACGCCGCTTCCCAGTCCCCCCTTCTTCTCGCCTGCGGTACAAAATGAAAACCCTGATGAACGCAAGATAAAAATTCGTGCAAAAATATTGAATCGAGCGAGGAAGTGCGCTGGAATACAGAATGTGAAATGGGTAACTCGTTCGCATATACACGTGGACCGCGTCGCTTGCCCGTGGCTGATTCGGCGCTTTGTCGACAGCGAGGCCGAATTTCTATTTGTACCCAAAAGTCGCGTAGAGGCAGTGGCCAACGAGACCGGATCTATTCCGTTCGACGCTCCCGGCGCAGAGCTTGGACACCACGAAGGCCAGTGCTCTTTTGAGTCGATTCTGCGGAAATATGAGCTTAAAGATCCGGCTCTGTGGCGTCTGGCGAAAATCGTTCACGCGGCGGATATCGCGCGCGAAATCGACACTGATCCCTTAGGGAAAGGCCTCGAAGCGATCGCTACCGGCTTCGGCATCCTTTTTCCCGACGATCATACTAATCTCGAAAGACAGTTTGTCGTTTACGATGCTCTCTATGCTTGGTGTCGGCTGCAAGGGACGAGGGAAGGGATCCCACTCGCTACTTGACTGAGCTGTGAAATCATCAAAAAGCGTAACACTGTCCGCCTTGGTCCAGAGGCCGACCGCGCCTGCTTCGGTGAAGGTCGCGTCCTCCACTTGAAAGAGTTGTCTGCCGTTGAGGTGGACCGTAAATAGCGGACCGGAAAACGTTACCTGCAGCGTGCTCCACTGGCCGGACGGAACCATCGCTCTCACCCCATACCCGCCTTTGCGTCCCTTGATATCGAGCGGGCTGCGCTTTCCCTTTTCCGTTTTGTACAGGACTACATTGTTTTCCAGAGCATTGGCGCGCACAACGTAGTAGTTGTTGAAGTCACGGAGACGCCAGACAATTCCCCCGGCCTGATCTTCATTGCCCGAAACGGGTTTGAATTTTACTTCCGCCACCCCGTCTCTGATCGAGAGATCCTTTCTGACGCAAAGAGCAAAAGTCGCCTCCCCCGACTGCTTCAGCACGTTGGGTTTGCTGGGGGCCGTTGGATCGGCCAGAACCGCCCATTTTGGACTTCCCCCGCCGGTCAGCCCCGTCACCCACCCTTCAGGCAGTTGGCCCGCCTTCACCGCATCGAAAGTGGTGGTGTCAGCATTGAAAAAAGAAACTGCCTTACCCACAATCGTGACCATCCCTGATGCCACCGCGATGACCAGACCCAGCGTCCCAACCAAACGCAGCCGGGACTTGGCCGTGCGCTTAGACATGGCGCCCCTCCCTACTCGTTTCGCTTGTCAACGTTCGCGTAATAGAACCAATCTCACCGTGCATCCTACAATAACAGGATTAACGTTTCAACAGCACACTGATTCTTATCTGACAAACATAAGGCCTGCTTTTTGCGTTGTAACGGTATAGTATTGAAAAAAGCGCAATGGTTGGGCGGCCAGAGTCGGAGCCGAATCGAAGCCCAAACTGAACAAGGAAAAAACGACAAGGGGGACAAGCCATGAAAGAAACCAGCAATCAGATTCAAGCGTCGAGTTTCAGCCAATTTTTTCGCATGGCTGCCGTGACGGCTTTTTTTCTGGTCGTGGGCGCGCTGCTGGCGCGGGGCCAGGTGACTACAGCGACCGTCAGCGGGGTTGTTCACGATGCCACCGGCGCTGTGCTCCCTGGAGTCAGCATCAGCGTGGACAATACCGAAACGGGCCGGACACAAACCAGCATTTCCGACGATCAGGGCCGGTACCGGGTGGCCGGTCTGCCGGCCGGCCAGTACCAGATCACCGCGTCCCTCCCGGGATTCAGGCGGGCGGTCCGGCAGGGCATCCAGTTGACCGTGGCCCAGGAGGTCTCGATCGACCTGAACCTGGAAGTGGGAGAAATTGCAGAGGAGGTGACCGTCAGAGCCGAGGCCCCTCTGGTGGATACCACCGTCTCGTCCGTCTCGGGAGTGATCAACTCGACGCAAATGACGGAACTGCCGCTGAACGGGCGGGATTTCACCCAACTTTCGCTTTTGGAGACCGGCACGGCCAACGTGCGCAATTCATCCGCTCAGGACGACAGTAAAGGCTACGGGACGAGAGTGTCGGTCTCGGGTTCGCGGCCGGATCAGACCGGCTATTTTCTGGACGGTACGGATCTGCTCACCTTCACCAACTTCCAGACGCCCGGCAGTGTCGCGGGAGTCCTTCTGGGAGTGGATGCGGTCCGCGAGTTTCGCGTCGAGGTGAGCAATTTCTCCGCGGAACATGGCCGCTCCGCCGGCGGGGTTTTCAACATGATCAGCAGGAGCGGAACCAACGAGCTTCACGGCACGCTTTTTGAATTTCATCGAAATGACAATCTGGACGCCAAGAATTTCTTCGCCGTGCTGGGAGAGCCGGAGTTCAGGCGACATCAGTTCGGAGCGAGCCTGGGGGGGCCGGTTGTCAGGAACCGAACTTTTTTCTTTGCCAATTACGAGGGTCTCAGAGAGGCCAAAGGGCTGTCATTTGTGGGTTTCGTGCTGGATGAAAATGCAAGGCGGGGCCTGGTGCCGGTCGGGGGAGTCCTCAGGGAAGTGGGGGTTGCCGCCAGCATCCGCCCCATCATCGAGGAACTGTATCCACGCGCCAACGGTCCCGGTGTCGGCGGAGGACTTGCGACTTTTTATAACTCAGGGAATAGAGCCGTAAGTGAGAATTTTTGGGTATTCAAGGTCGATCATGAATTCTCCGGTCGCGACCGTTTTTTTGTCCGCTACAACTTCGATGACGGCTCGGTCACAAACCCGACGACTCTGGGGAATTTTGCCGATGTGCAAAGCAGCCGGTACCAATACCTGACGTTGGAGGATAGCCAGACTTTTTCGCCCAACTTTCTGAACGTACTCCGTTTTGCCTATAACCGAACCAGGGTCGGGGCCGATTCAGAGGCTTTGCATCCCATCTCGCTGACGTTCCGTTCCGGCCAGCCGCTCAGTTTCGGAGGGATTGGCGCCGGCGGAGGCGCGTCGGGCGTCGGCGGCAGGGACCCGAGACTTGGAGTCCAGAACCTTTTCCAGTACACCGATAACGCCTATTACACGCGGGGAGGTCACGCGTTGAAATTCGGCGTCAACATCGTGAGAATTCAGTTCGCCATCAAGTCGGCGCGCCTGGGGAGCTTCAGCTTTACCGATCTGGAATCTTTTCTTCGCGGGATTCCCAGGACGCTAAGCCAGGCGGAACTTCCGGGAAGCGACGGCGCCCGCGGTTACCGGCAGTGGTATCCGGGGATGTATCTTCAGGACGACTGGCGCGCCTCTTCGAGGTTGACGCTGAATATGGGCGTCCGCTGGGAATTCTATACCGTCCCCTATGAAGTGAACGGCAAGCTGGCTCATGTACGCGATGTCCTCACCGGGCGCGCCACCACGATTGGCGACCCGTTTTGGAAAAACCCAAGCCTGAAGAATTTTGCCCCGCGCATCGGTCTGGCGTGGGATCCAAGAGGGGACGGCAAGATGGTTGTCCGAGCCGGCTATGGGATCTTCCACCACCTCATGTTGCCTCCTTATTACCGAACGGCCGGCAGTCGAAACCCTCCGTTCTTTAATTTTGTGGATGTCCAGAATCCTGCCCCCGATTTGTTCCCTGACATCGTAAGAATCGTGGCCCGGGAAATCAGCGAGGGAAGGGGGAGAGGGCTTCTCAGTTCGAATGCGATCCAGTTTAACTTGAATTCCGCCTATGAACAGAAGTTCAGTCTGACTGTTTCCCGGGAAATTCTGCCAAACACGGTTCTCACTCTGGGGTATCTGGGAGGCCGGGGAATTCACCTTCTCAGTCAGACCGAGGCAAATCGGCCCGTGTCGGTTCCCGTTGATGGAAGGTGGATCGTTCCGGTTGGGGCGCAGCGTAGAAATCCCGCTTTTTCCGACATCATTTACAGCAAGTCCGATGGCCAATCTTCCTACAACGGCCTGCAGGTGAAGCTGGACCGCCGTCTCAGCGCAGGTTTACAGGCGCGGACTTCCTATACATTTTCCAAAACCATAGACGACGGGAGCGCCGCTTCGGGTCTGACCGACTACGGAGAGCAGGGCTTTGCGCAAAACCAGGACAATCCGAAGGCCGAGCGCGCGCTTTCCAAGATCGATGGCCGCCACAGTTTTACGGTGAGCTGGGTTTATGAACTGCCCGTTGGAAAAAGCGTGGCCGGGATCGGGAAAGCAGTACTGGGAGGATGGATGATCAACGGGATTGTCTCGCTCAGCTCCGGAACCCCGTTTGGCGTGAGTCTCGGTAATTTTGACAACGCCGGTCTCCTGACCCGGTTCACTCTGGTGCGGCCCGACCTGGCGCCGGGCGCCGGCAATAACCCGATCCGCGAGGACAACCCCGACCAGTATTATGATCCGGCGGTTTTTGTGGTTCCGCCGCCCCGCACATTGGGCAACCTGGGAAGAAACACGCTCCGGGGCCCAGGCTACGCGAACCTCGACCTGGGTTTGACGAAAAACACCGCGGTAGGAAGGTTTTCCGAGAACCTGACGCTTCAGTTCCGCGCCGAATTTTTTAATGTGCTTAATCGCGCCCATTTTGCGCTCCCCAGCACGTCGCTCTTTACCAGCAGGACCGCGCGGATTACGACCGCGGGCAGGATCACCAGTACGTCGGCTGACAGCCGCGAGATTCAGTTGGGCCTGAAATTGATCTGGTAGGGCTTGAGGTTTTTGGCGGGATGGGCGGGGGCGACGGCAAGCGGAGCAATCACCGATTCGCGAAAGGGGGAGATTCATGGCCAGGAATAGGCGCAGATCGAGACACTTTTTAGTTCGAGTCATGGGAATCATCGCGCTGGCGGCCGCCTGCTTCCTGTCGGGGGGCAAAGCGGGCCGGAAGGTGTTCCTTCCGGCGGCGGCAGCCGAGGGTATGGACGAGGCAAGATCGGCTGCGGCGAAACGGCCTCCGGTGCGCGTGATCAAAGATCGATACGCGTCGCCGAGCTCGGTCGCCGTGGATGTCGCGAATAATGAAGTGGTTGCGACCGATGAAAGTCTGTTCCAGATTCTGGCTTACAACAGGCTGGATAACACTCCTGCAAAGGCTGCGATGACGGAGCCGAAACGCATTCTTGGCGGGTCGAAAACCAAGATCGAATTCCAGTGCGGACTCTATGTGGATCCCCAGAACGGCGATGTTTATGCAGTCAATAACGATACCATCAACACGCTGGTCATCTTTTCCAGAAACGCCAAGGGAAATGTCGAGCCGGATCGCGCGTTGAGGACCCCCCACGGGACTTTCGGCATCGCGGTAGACGAGGAAAAGCAGGAGCTCTTTCTGACCTCGCAGCACCACAATGCCGTCATCGTATTTCGCAAGGGCGCCGCCGGCGATGATGCGCCGATTCGCCTGCTTCAAGGCGACCACACCGGTTTGGCCGACCCGCACGGAATGGCGATTGACACAGAGAAAAAACTTATGTTCGTGGCCAATTATGGGAGCGTCCATTCGAAAATGCCCGAGCCTTCGGTTTCACGGCGAGTGCAAATCAAGGCCAACTGGCCCCTGCAGAGACCGTTGCCTGGTTCGGGCCGGATTCTACCGCCCTCCATAATCGTTCATGTTCTGGACGCGAGCGGCGATGCCCCTCCTCTGCGCGTCATCCGGGGCTCCAATACCCAGTTGAACTGGCCGACCGGTCTGGCCGTTGACACGGATCGGGGAGAACTCTTTGTGGCCAACGATATAACGGATTCCATCCTGGTCTTTCGTGAGACAGACGAGGGAAATGTAGCTCCCTCGCGGGTGTTGAAAGGCGCCAGGACAGGACTTAAGAATCCGACGGGAGTCTTCCTGGATGCCAAGAACAAAGAGCTTTGGGTTTCCAACTTCGGCAATCACTCGCTGACGGTCTACTCTGCCGCGGCGGATGGAAACACTGCCCCTTTGCGCACCATCCGCAGTGGGCCCTCCGACGCTCCTTCCCTCATGATCGGCAATCCAGGTTCGGTTACCTACGACAGCAAGAGGCAAGAGATTCTGGTGCCCAACTGAGTGGCTCACCCGCAGATTGCGGCTTTCGCCCGGGAGGCGGAAGGAAACGCCAAGGCGGTCCGGAAGATTGAAGGTCAGGCGACACTGATGAGCCGCACGATGCATTCCATCGTCTACGATGAGATCCACGACGAGTTTGTCGTTCCCCAGCCCTTTGGCCACGCCATTCTTACTTTTCGCGGTTCCGCCAAGGGGGAAGAACCGCCGATCCGGGTCATCGAGGGCCCGCGCACGAAACTGTCAGGTCTTCAATTCCTCACGACCGATCCTGTCAACAATGAAATTCTCGTTCCGGAAGGAGAGTCAATCCTTGTCTTCCCCAGAGAGGGGAATGGCGATATCGCCCCCATTCGGGTACTGGAAGCGGATGGCTCGGATTACTCGGCGTATTTTGGCGAATATTCGCGCGTTGCCGTCGATCCTGTGCGTAATCTGATGGTCGTGACCGGGCAGACCCGGGGGCAGGACCGAAGCGCTGTCCTGATGATCTTTCGACGTACCGATCATGGCAAGGTAAAACCGCTCGGCATTGTCGGCGGCCCTAAGACAGGCCTGGAGTCCACGTTCAATCTGCTGGTCTATCCTCCTCGAGGGGAAATTATCGTTACGGTTCCCGGGCCTGGTTCGGGCGAAGAGATGGCTACGGAAAGATCGTTCGTCGGAGTCTGGAGCATCGATGACAGAGGGGACGTCCCGCCCCGCTGGACGATCGGCGGCCCTTACGGAACATTGAGAAAGCCGCGCGGAGTGGCCTTGGATCCGAAGAACAAAACTGTCATCGTCTCGGACAAGTATCTGAACGCCGTCCTGACTTTTGCCTTTCCCGAGATCTTTTAGCGGCTAGTTTCCCTTGGACAAGGCCGGGGCCGCGGCATTGCTTGACTCTGCCGGCGGAGGCAGGGCGCCTTGCGCGTCGGCGCCGCCCTGGGCAAAGCCGGCGCCGTCGCCGCCGTTCGGAAAGAAAAAGGCGCCGGCGCCTCCAGTTCCCGGTGTCGCCTCTGCGTCCTCGCCGCCGCCGTCCCTTCCGGCAGCTCCGCTGCTGACGGCGCCGTTGCTCATCGGGATTTGCGGCGCGCCGCCGGCCTTGCCCCCTTGGCCTCCGAAGGCCCAGGCGTAACCGCCGCCCCAGCCGTTTAGAACCCTTGCCGCGCCCCCCTTGCCGCCGGTTGCATCGGTGGTCTGATCCGCGTTGTTGCCTCCATTGCCGGCGGCAATAAGGCCGCCCAGGCGGACTACCTCCACTCCAAGGCCGAAGCGGACCGTGTCGCCGTTTCCGGCGAGCGAACCGCGCGCCACCGCGATTCCGCCGTCCGCGCCCTGGGCGTCTCCGGCGATGGCGAAGCCATTACCGCCGGCGGCTCCCGATCCCCCGCGAATCTCGGCGCCGAGGTCGACAAAGACCTGAACAGTCGAAGGGGTGGCCAGCCCCGGCAGTTGCTGTGTCTGCTCCAGGAAGACGCTCCCTCCATCGCCTCCGGGCCCCCCCAGCGCGTAGGCCACGCCGCCCGCCGTCTCCTGTGCGTTGCCTTGTCCTCCGTCTCCTCCCTGGCCGCCAATGACCTGCGCAGCAGGGCCGAAGTGCATCGACTCGTAGGCGGCCAGCAAGATCGAGCCGCCGGTTCCGCCCCCTCCGCCGATCGCCCGCGTGCCGGCCTTTGTTCCGGGCCCCAATCCAACGGCCACGCCGCCCGCCTCTCCCTGCTGGGCAAGGACCTTGCCGAGGACGTCAATATTGACGCCAAAGATACGGACGCCGCCCCCATGCTCTCCCGGGTTGGACTGGACCAGCACATCCGCTCCCGACAAAGAAGCGCCGGTCGCTACGGGTCGCCCGCCGTAGGCGATCAGGGCCCCTGCCTGAATCCGTACGGTTCCGGTGAGACTGACCAGCGTGAGCGTACGCGGGGGGCTATCCTCGGGAAACAGGATTTTCCCTTCCACAATCAGGTCTCCAATGGCAACCAGCGTAAGATCGCCCGTCATCCGAATCGACACATTCGCGGGAAGCCGGATCGAGGGCGCCGCCAGAACGCCCGACGTTGCGGTTAAGTCCAGCGTAAGCGGCGGCCCCCCGGCTGCAGGAGTAGGAAGTCCCGTGATCGATCGAGAGAGTGCCGGCGCCGGCCCGGCAGTCAGAGGAGTGGCAGTAAGCAACGGCAGGATGGGTATTCGACGTCGCAGAAGCAGGATCAGCAGCGCCCCCAGGGAGACCAACAGAATGATGCCCGCAACCAGCGTCACAACGAAAAGGAAGACAGACACCAAAAGCGGCATCATCGCTCCCGCCCCGCACGCGCCCAGAATGCTTCGGAAAGGTCGGACATGGTCCCTTTCTCGCTGACTGATATTGCTGACTGATATTAACGTTGATCCATCCAAAGATCCACTTTTGGCCACTTGTTTTTTCGCAAAGATTTCTCCGACAAAGATTTTCCGTGTGGACTGCGTCGGGCGACGCAGCGGCAAGCCGAGAAAATATTCTGTTCGGGAATCGGGGAACGGGGCTATACTCTCGGCCACAGGGAATCCAAGAAGGAAATGTCGGGTTATAGCCCTGGCCAGATCAAGATTTTGGGTCGGCAGGCCATGGAAAAGTTGGCCTGTGAGTGGCGCAAGGAGGGCATATGTTAAGATTGTTGCGAGCGGCCATCTGTCTCTCCATCTTTGTTGTTCTTACGCCAGGTTCTCTGTTGGCTCAGAGGCCAACGGGGACCATATCCGGCGTCATCACCGATGAAACCAGGGCAGTGCTGCCCGGAGTGACAGTCATCGTAACGCACACGCAGACGAATATCGGGAGGACGGTGGTTTCCGACGATCAAGGACGATACCGGGCGCTGAGCCTGGACCCGGGACCTTATGATGTGAGAGCCGAGCTGGCGGGCTTTAGCACTGCGGTCCGAAGTGGTATCGAACTGACCATCGGCCGGGACGCAGGGGTCGATATCATTCTCAGACTCGGTGAAATGACTGAAGAGGTGGTGGTCACGGGCGACGCGCCGTTGGTGGGAACCAGCACGGGGACGTTGGGGGGGGTAGTCAGCCGGGAGCAGATAAGTGAGCTCCCTCTGGATGGCAGAGGCTACCAGGCCCTGATGGGTTTGCAGCCGGGAGTGATGCTCGTCGCGAAAGCAAAGTCCACTATCACGCAAGGGATGGGGAGCAAGTTTTCAGTCAGCGGCGCCCGCTATTCTTTCAATCAGTTTTTGCTGGATGGAATGGAGCTCAATGATACCCGAGACAGCACCCCTGCAAGTGTGGGTGGGAGTGTCATGGGTGTGGAGGCAGTACGCGAATTTGTGGTCCTGACCAACAACTACAGTGCTGAGCATGGACGGAGTGCCGGAGCGGTGATGAGCGTTGTCACCAAGTCGGGGACGAACCGGTTCCATGGTTCGGTCTACGAGTTTCACCGCAACAGCGCCCTGGATGCCAGGAACTTTTTCGAGGTGGGAGAGGAGCCGCTCCCCTTCAAACGGAACCAGTTTGGGGTGCAGATGGACGGGCCACTTGTGAGAGATCGAACTTTCTTCATGGTAAATTACGAAGGCTTGAGACAACGGTTGGAGGGTCCTGTAAGTTTAGTGACGTTGACGGCGGAGGCGCGCCAGGGGATCCTGCCCGGGAGGCCTCTCATTGCGGTTGATCAGCGCATCAAGCCGTATCTGGCTCTCTATCCGTTGCCAACACCCGGCGGGGCTGTTTTTCCCGATGGCACGGCGGAATGGCTCTCCGCCTCCAACCTGCCTCTCGACCAGGATTATTTCACTGTCCGGATCGATCATCAACTGTCCGGGTCAACTTCGCTGATGGGCCGCTATACGGTTGATGAAGGCGTGCAGAGGAGGAAGGGCGACTCTTTGTTAGGCGTCGGTACACAGGATAGCTCGGAGGTTCGAAACCTGGCGGTGCAGGCGAAAATGATAGTTAGTCCGACCCTGCTTAACACGTTGATGTTTGGCATCAATCGGCCCAATGCGACCAACGTGAGTGAGCTGCCGCGAGACATTACTCCGGTTTTTACGGTGGAGGGACAGCCCAAGTTCGGTTCGATCACAGCGGTGGGCTTGGCTTCACTGAGCCATGGCACTGACGATGTGCAACGCCAGACAGTGATCGATTTCACCAATAGTGCGGTCTATGTGAGGGGCGATCACTCGCTGAAGTTTGGCGGCACCTTTAAGCGATTTCTTATTAATAACGTGTCGGAATTCAGAGCGGGCGGTGATTGGGAGTTTGATAGTTTAGAAGACCTGTTGAGAAATCAGCCACGGCGACTGCGAATGCCCGCACCAGGATTTGATCCGGAGAGGAACATACGGCAAAAGATCATCGGTTTTTATGTCCAGGACGATGCCAGGGTGAGGCCGCTGCTGACCGTGAACTTCGGATTGCGCTATGAGTTCATGACCGTCCCGTATGAGATTGACGGCAAGCAGTCAAACCTGAAGTCGCTGTTCGATTCCGACATGCATATTGGCAGGCCTATATTTGAGAACCCGTCGCTGAAGAATTTTGCGCCTCGACTTGGCTTTGCGTGGGATGTGTTTGGGGACAGGAAGATGGCGCTTCGAGGAGGATTCGGCATCTTTCACGGCCAACTCCTGTCCCGGGTGTGGGACCGATCCTTTCGGCGCAATCCGCCCTTTTTCAATTCCGCCGAAGTAAACTCGCCCGGGCCGATTCCGTTCCCCGAATCGCGAGTGCTGGCTTTGCGAGGGCTGCCCCTGAGCAGGCTCTCGTTGCAGCCAACTGAGTTTAGCCCGTCGACGCCCTATATGATGCAGTACAACTTCACCCTGCAGCGAGAGATCTTGCCGGCGACGGGGTTGACCGTAGCCTATGTGGGCTCCAGGGGCGTTCATCTGCCCCGGGTGGTGAGGTGGAATATACGGGGTCCCTGGGAACTGAGGGATGGGAAGAAGTTCTTTGCTCCGGGGCTTCCGCGGCGGAATCCCAATTTCGGTGATGTACGGTATCAATCGACAGACGCCAACTCTGCGTACAATGCGCTTCAGTTGGGACTGAGCCGGCGCCTGAGCGCGGGATTTCAGCTGGATGCCAACTACACGTTTTCGAGAGCCATCGATGACGGGACGGAAAACCAGTCGCAAGCGTTCGCCGGCACCGAAATCTCTCCTCAAGATCCAGATAACCGCGCGGATTTTCGGGGGCTGTCCGATATCCATGTTAAGCACTCGTTCGTGTTGAACACTGTCTATCAACTCCCGTGGGGGAGAGAATTAACAGGGCTGGCGGGTAAGTTGACGAGTGGCTGGGGACTCAGCGGAATTCTCCGCGTGGCCAGCGGCTCGCCGTTCCTTGTGGTGCTGGGTACGGACCGGGCGCGGACAGGAGAGCCTACTGGCCAGCGTCCCAACCTGAGGCCTGGCTTCAGTAGCAATCCTATCCTGGGCGGTGTGGATCAATACTTTGACATCAATGCCTTCGAACTTCAGCCGGTGGGTTTCTTGGGGAATCTGGGTCGAAACACGCTGCTCGGCCCCGGCATGGCGACGGCCGACTTTTCGCTGCTGAAGAACATTGGGGTTGGCGCGGCTCCGGGGGACTTTCGGATTCAGTTCCGGGCGGAATTTTTCAATGTCTTCAACCGCGCCAACTTTGACGTTCCACAACCGGTCAGCACCGGCGCAGTGCAGGTCCTGAACGCAGTTGGCGAACCGATTCTCAGCTCAGTGAGGTTGACGAGTACGACAACCTCGCCGCGGCAGATCCAGTTTGGCGTGAAAATTCTTTTCTAGCCGGCTCGGGGCCTGCTGCTGAGTGGGGATACTTGGGGAACTCAAGATTGAAAGTGACGGGCTCTAAAGCGAACTCTAAAGCGAAGGTGAGCGCATTCTAAGGGAGGTTTTGACCCATGATTAAGAATATCCGTTTGATGGTGTTGGCAGCATTGGCGGGAACATTGATGATGGGGGTTGCGGTACGTTCCGGCCAGCAGACTAAGGAAGAGGAAAGGCATCCCGTTGTTATAGAACTAGGTAAAGGCGATGCGGCTGCTCTCCGCAAGATTGGAGACCCTTATCCAGTCTTTACCGGCCTCACGATGGACATGGAGTCAGATGAAGTCATTGTTGCCGATGAAAACCGTGCGTCGCTCCGAACCTTTCCTCGTCAGTTCTCGGCCACTTATCAGGGAGTAATGGAGCCGCGACGAGAAATCAAGGGACCGAAATCGCAATTAACAAAGATCTGCGCCGTGACGATGTCGCCCGAGTTCGACGAAGTGTATACGGTCAACAAAGATGTCGGGGATAACATGGTCGTGTTCCCGATTTCTCTGCGCGGCGATGCTGCTCCGAACAGGATATTGAATGTAGACCATGGGGCATGGGGAGTGTTTTTTGATCCCAGGAATCATGAACTGTTCATCACTCCGCAACACTACAATAAGATTTCGGTGTTCAGCAGGTTGGCGCAGGGAAATGACAAAGAGCTGCGGTATATTCAAGGGCCGAAAACAGGGCTGGCGAGCCCTCACGGGATTTACATTGATTCCCAGCAGAATGAGATCTATGTGGCAAATCACGGCCATTGGAGAGAGACAGAGCCGGGTGAGGGAACGCGGGGGCGAGCAGAAGGGGGGCTAGGCTCCTGGGAGGGCGCAGTCCGTCCTCTATCTCCGTCCACAGGCAAGTTTCTTGGGGCTTCGATAACGGTTCACTCAAGGATCGCCTCGGGTAATACGGCCCCCTTGCGTACCATTCAGGGTCCGAAGACGCGACTCAATTGGCCGGTAAGCCTTTACGTCGACACAGTCAGTGGACAACTCGCGGTGGCAAACTCGGGGGATGATTCGATCTTGTTTTTTGACCGAAAAGCAGACGGTGATGTGGCTCCGGCGCGTGTCATTCAAGGTCCGGCCACCGAGATAAATAACCCGACCGGTATTTTCGTTGACACAAAAAGAAACGAGATATGGGTGGCAAACTGGCTGGGACATAGTGCCACCGTCTATCCGCGGACTGCAGACGGTAACGTGGCGCCAATCCGCGTTCTCCGCAGCGCACCCAAAGGAACTCCTGCAACAGGACTGGGCGGGGCAGCCGATATAGTGTATGACCCCAAAAGAGACCAGATACTGGCTCCAAATTGAAATGCGACTCCACAAATTGTGGCATTCGCCAGTTCGGCGGATGGAAATGTCGCTCCCGTGAGAAGAATTCGAGGGCAGGCCACCTTGTTGTCCCGGACTATCCATAAGATGGCACTGGATCCGGTGCATGATGAGCTATTGGCGCCCAATCCCTTTGCAGACGCAATACTGTTTTTCGCAGGAGGGGCCGAAGGAAATGCATCGCCCGTTCGCATAATTCAGGGACCAAAGACCCTGTTGGCGTTTACGGATGTTGTGGAAGTCGATCCGGTACACAACGAGGTTTTTACGACTGAGCGGCGGGCTAATGCAGTCCTCGTGTTCGATCGGACAGACAGGGGTGATGTTGCACCGAAAAGAATAATTAACGGACCGAGGACCCAGTTGGAGAGACCTGTATACCTGGCTGTAGATCCGGTCAATGACCTGCTGGTGGTGGCGAATTCAGGACCCAATAGCATCTTGATTTTTAATCGGACGGACAGCGGAGACGTGGCCCCGAGAGCGATCATTGGAGGCTCTAAAACGGGCATAACGGGTATTAGAAAGTTGGCGCTGGTGCCGGAGGCAAGAAATATTCTCGTGTCAGCGCGCACCGGCAGGGGAGACGCGAGCTACAGATTCATTGGACTCTGGAAATATGGCGACAAGGGAGATGTGCCGCCGCGGGTTATGGTGAAGGGGTTAGGAGAAGCGGGTTGGGCTATAGAGGCGATTCCAGAGAAAAAGGAACTCTGGACGAAATTTCAGGATACACCTGACCACTTCCATGCTTATCATTTGCCTCAATTGTTTGAGTGAGAGGTCGCCGGCGCAACGATTTGACACAAGGGAGTTTCAGAGTTAAGTCCTGTTGTATACGGCCTTGCGCGTCGTCGTCCCCTGACGAGTGGTGGTTGACTTCTCAACGGTGAGGAGCGACCCGGCGACGCTATACGTGTCCTTCCCGGACGTCACCACATACCCGTCGCGCGGGCCCGCGTACAGTTCTTTCTTCCACGATACGACGAACGTCGCGCCTACCCACCGGGCCGTCGCCACAATTCTGCCCTGCTGCAAGTAGGAGGTTTCCGTGCCGTCGGTTTTGTACGGCATGTTCACGGTCCCCTGGCGCACGACTACATCAGCCGGCGACTGCGTGATGACCAACTGATTGCCGGCCAGGCCGGCCGCCGGCTGCGGATCGCTCTTGGCCGCGTCCAGAGTCCACGTTCCGGAGAGATCAGGCGCGGCCGGGGCGGCTGATAGTACCGGCAGTGCCAACGTCACGGCCAGGCCGGTGACAATCACTAATTGCATCGCTCTGCTCCTTTGGTTGCGGCGGATTCTATGCATGCCGATTTCTGGCCGTTATCTCAACTTCCAGGACACCTTCGCTCTGGCGGCAGCGGTGTTTTCGTAGTACTCGACCTTCACGCGATGCACGCCGGCGGCGAGGGTCTTGTCAAAGGTATAGGTCGTCGCCGTGTTGACATTGACCCATTTATTCAAGGCCAGGCTGCCGCCCACCCACACTCGGATTCCATCGTTGGCCACGATCGTGAACCGGTACTTGCCGCTCGTGTTAAAGTTCCAGTCACCCGTCCACCTGGCGCTAAACGTATCGGCTCCCATGCCCGCGACGGGCGCCCCCGTGCCCCAATCAAAATCAATCGAAGCGTCGACGCGGACGGCGGACAGGGTCGTAAGCGCCATGTCGTCAAAGTATTCGGCCGAGTACGCGTTCGCCGACGCGACGGGCAGGACGCCGATGCTGGTCAACGGCGTAGAGTCCCCGAAATCCCCGTTCCCAGCCTGGGTCATTCGCCACCTGAAATCATAGTTGCCTGCCACACCGGGAGCGGCGACGCTGAACCCGAAGGTTTTCTGGTTGCCAGGGAAGACAATTTCACCCGGGTTCAAGGCAACCTGGCTGATTGCCCAGGCCGAGCTGGCCACATTCCTCAGCGCATAATTGGAGTCCCAGGTCCAATTCGAACTGGAGCCGTTATTCGTCATGGTGACTGTGGCTGGATAAGTCTTGCCGGCGATCATTATTGGCGGAACCTGCTGCGCCCCAAATTGAGCCGAATTGAGGGGATTGTTGGTATAGACCGTCGAAGTGTACCCGGAGGTGATGATGGCGCTTGCAAAGGTCTGCCTAAACACGGCTCCGCTTTCGGCGAGCAGG
>JACQGG010000222.1 GCA_016199665.1 Acidobacteriota bacterium
CATGCGCACCGCGTAATCGTCATCCTCAAACATTCCCACTGTAAAACTTTCGTCCAGCGGACCCATGCGCTGGTATACGGTGCGCTGCATGGCGGCACAAAACATTGCCAGCGTCCGGATGTCAAAGATGCGGCCGGGGTGCGACCGGGTGTGGCTGCGGACAAACCGCAGCAGTTCCCCATAAGTGTTGTAGGAGACCTCAATCTCCGCTTCGTTGCCAACACGGTTCGTCAGCGGTCCCACCATTCCGATGTGTGGGTCCTCCAGATGCCGCAGCAGGCGGCGGAGCCATCCCGGGGGCACCAGCGTGTCATTGTTTAGCAGAACAAGCAACTCGCCCGCGGCCATCGTCAACCCCTGGTTGACCGCTGGAGCAAACCCGAGGTTGCCCTCATTGAACACCGCCCGAATCTCTGGATGGAGCTGAGTCAAGTTGTGCAGATACTCATTCGTGCCGTCGCTCGAACCGTTGTCCACGACGATGATTTCCAGATCCGCTGGGCCGGTGTTGGCCAGTACGCTTTCCAGGCAAAGTCTGTTGTACACCAGATTATTGCGGGTCACCGTGACAAGACTCACGCTGGGAAATCGGGACCGGCGCCGCTTGCGCGACTCCGGCAGCGGGGCCCCCAGTACTGTCTCCAGGGTGGACTGCGGCAGCCGGGTAGGCCAGCGCGAAACCGGAGTCAGGACCAGCTCCGAGGGAAAAGGGGCGGTCCGCCCGGCGATATTCTGGCGGCCTGGAGCCGTGACACGACTCCGGACAGGCTGGCGCCTGCTGCAACGGCCGGATCTCACTCTTCCCCTCCCGATCTCACTCTTCCCCTCCCTGCCACGGCGCACATTTGTCATCGGCTACAGCCTAGACCCAACTTCGTCGCCGAACCGCGTGCGTCAGAAAGCGGCACGTAACGTTTTGGAATTCCTCGCCGCTTCCTGACGGTCGCGACTCGGACCTCAGCATCCGGGAGTAGCCGACCCACATTCTCCCCGCCGCTCCTTCACAGTCGCGGTTCGGTGACGAACCTGGGTTAAATCCCTACATCGGAAAGCAAGCGCCTTAATACCACGGCCGAATCAAAGTGCTCCCGGGCCAGCGTGGCTGCCGCCCTGCAATGATGCTCATACGCGGCATTGATGCGGTCAACCGCCTGTTCGATTTCCTCCAGGGTCGAAAAAGCGAACAGTCCCTGGCCGGTCGGCAGGATGTTGCTGAATCCGGTTTCCTGCGTGATGACCGGTCGACCCGCGGCAAGATAGGTCGCGCTGCGGTCACTGAACCAGCCGCTGCGCAAACGCACGTTTTGGTCCTTGGCCACGGTGAACTCGCCGCGCGACTCGATGATGTAGCGGCGGTAGCAGTCTATGTCCTGTGAGACAGCAAGCCCCGGCCGCACTTGCCATCCCTTGGACTCCAGCATTTGCTTGTCCGTCTCTTCATAGCCGCTCAGCGCCAGCTCGAAAGCCTGGCGGGTGCGGAGCGGCAGGTCGAGGAACTTCAGGAACTCGTAGTGCTTGCTCCAGTGATAAAGTTCGCCGTTGAGAGTGACGGGCCGCCATGGCTGGTACCAGCTCCCGATGGTCGTGAAGGTATCGCCTCCGGTGGAGCCGTCGGATTTCCACAGATCAAGCACGACCGGCTGGCGCGTTGGCTTGAACTTGAACTGCTCCGAAACCGGCAGCTTGCAGTCGGGGCGGCCGTAGTTCTCTCCCCAGGTGAAAAATGCGCAGTGGGGCGCCAGGAAATCAATCGTGTCCTGGACGTTGTCGTGTAGCTCAATTTCAACCTCCACCGGGTCAGTTCCCAGGTAAATCAGGCGCCCGGTGGCGCTGTGTTCTGGAAGCGGCCGGGTGCCTCCGTGCAGGTTGATCAGCAGCGCAGCGGATTGATAAAGTTCCTTGACCTGCTCCTCGCCCAAGCCGTAGAAGCGACCGTCGTCATGCAGCGCGTGGAATGCCCAGTGATCGTCCTCCAAGTGAAAGCGCCGCATCATCTCCGCAATGAAGCTTGCCGCCTTTCCCGAGCCATCATCATCCGCGTCCGTCATGAACATGGAGGGCGTCCGGGCGTGAGCCTCCACGTAGTAGACGTCGTAGCCCAGGCGCTGGAGACCCACCACATACTGCATGGTCAGATAGACCATGCCCGCAACGGGCATCTTGGTCATGATGCCGAGCACAACGATCTTATCCCGCTGACGAATGTGCAATTCCGTTTATCCTCCAATAACCTCGCTGATGTTCCCGTTCCACAATCCGGCCGCGGCTCAAAACGAAGTGAGAGTTCGGGTCGCTATCCGGCAGACTCAACCGAAGCCTGCAAGACCTCCGGAGCTTTGTGTTCCATCTGGGCCGCCTGCAAGTCGTACAACTGCTTATAAAGACCGCCGCGCTGCAGCAACTCCTGCTGTGTCCCCTGTTCGACCAGTTCACCGTGATTCAAGACCAGAATGAAGTCGGCGTTGCGGATGGTGGAGAGCCGGTGCGCCACCATGAAAGTGGTGCGCCCCACCATCAGTCTTTCCAGCGCGTCCAGGATCACGACTTCCGTCTTGGAGTCGATCGAGGAGGTGGGCTCGTCCAGAATGAGGATGGGCGCATCTTTCAAAAAAGCCCGCGCCACGGCAATGCGCTGGCGCTCTCCTCCAGACAGCCGGGCGCCCCGCTCGCCCAGCACCGTGTCGTACTTGTTGGGAAGGGCCATGATGAAATCGTGGGCATTGGCCGCCTTCGCCGCTTCGATGATTTCCGCCATGCCGGCATCGAGTTTTCCGTAGCGTATGTTTTCGGCAATGGTGCTTGAGAACAGCAGCGGCTCTTGCAAGACAATACTGATGTTCGCACGCAGCGAGTCGAGCCTGAGCCGGCGAATGTCAACACCGTCGATCGTGATGCACCCCTGTTGCGGGTCATAGAAGCGCGGCAGCAAGCCGACCAGAGACGTCTTGCCCGCACCGGTCGGGCCGACAAGCGCGATGAACTGCCCGGCCTGAGCCTGAAAGGAGATATCCTTTACTGTATTGGCGCGACCTTTGTAGCTGAAGTGGACTCCTTCGTATGCAACCAAACCCTTGACCCGCTGAACGGAGATGGCGCCGGGCATATCCTGCACCTCGGGTTCGGTGTCCAGCAGATCAAAAGCGATGCGCAGGTTGACAAACTGGTCCTGCAACCCGCCAACCGTACTGCTGATGGACTGCAGGGGGCCGTAAACGGAACCGATGTACGAGAGTATGATCAGAAGTTCTCCCGGGGTAACTCCGCCTTTTAGGGCGTGATAGCCTCCGAAGCCCAGCACCGCCGCCGTGCCCAGCGCGGTGGTCGCGTTGACGGCCAGGGAAAACAGCGTTTGACGAACGGTCAGCTTGACGCGGGCTTCGTTGGCGCGCTCCCCCTGGCTGCGGAATCGATCGTATTCGTGGGTCTCGCGGCCGAAGGCGACGATCACGCGAAGCATCGACATGGCCTCGTGGATAATGGAAAGCGTCTCGCCTTCCATCCCCCTGACCTGGTAGAGCCGGTCCTTGATGTGCGAGGCATAATAGCCGACCGAGTAGTAGAGGAAGGGCACCACGGTGAGTGAAAGCAGGGCTAGTTGCCAATCGATCTTGAAGCAGATCCACACCATGCCCACCAGAGTGAGGATGTTCTGGAGCAGCGGCAGAACGGTCATGATGAGGCCTATGGGCGCCCGGTCCATTGAGTTGATGACGTACATCAAACCGCCGGTGCGCGTCTCCTCGTGGAAGGCCAGCGACAGGCGCTGCAGGTGTTGGAACATTCGGCTGCGAAAATCCAGGCCCATCCCCAACTGGAGTTGGGTGTTGCTGTAGTTGCTGACCACGCTCAGCGCGTTGACGCCGAGCTCGAGCCCCAGCGTTGCCAGGACGACGAAGACCAGCAGCCAAAAGCGATCCCCTCCCAGAGGGCCCAGCAGGAAGGTCAGAATCCGTGGCAGCGGTTCCTTTCCCAGCACGCTATCAATGAGGATTTTCATAGGCCAGGGCGACAGCAGGCCCAGTCCGGTCATGAGAGTTGTGACAAAAAGCGAGACAACGGCCAGCTTCCAATAGGGCCGCAGGTAGGGAAGGGACCTCCTCAAATACTTCCAGAAACTCCTCATGTCGCCATCCGCGCGGCGCGCCGGCATCGACTTCTCCTTACTTCTTGACTTCATCTCGCAAGCCCCATCCCCAAACGGGATCCTGTTCATGGATCGAGAAACTAGGGTCGTCCGGGGCAATAACCTGGCTGACGCATTCGGTGAGCCAGCTATATTATTGCTCGAACCGCTTTCCGGTGTAAAATGCGGGCTTCGATTTCGGCGCCAGCCTCCGGCCGACACAGGGTCGTCGAAACCACGACGCCGCAGCGCACTCCAACCGGCTCGGACCTTTCGCAGAGACTCGGGAGCAGATGCGTATTGTGCCGATATGAATGACCTCCTGGAACACCCGGCTGTTCAGGCCTGGAGCACTCTTCAGCCGGAACGAGTGGAGCCGCTGGGAATTGAAAGATTGAAAAAGGAGTGGAAATCGCGAGTCTACCGGCTTGAAGGCGTGGGAGCGGCGGGCTCCGGCGTCATCGCCAAACGGTGCAAGCAAACCACGGCGCTGATCGAACGCGCGATCTACCAGGAGATCCTCCCTCAGTCGCCCCTGCCGACGCTGCGCTACTATGGGTACGTGGAAGACTCGGATGATGGGTTTGCATGGCTTTTCCTGGAAGATGCCGGAGAGGAGGAGGGGCCGACTTCCGGCAGCGAATATCGCGTTCTCGCGGCTGAATGGCTGGCGGCCCTGCATCTGGCCGCCGTGCCCCCCGATCTGCAGGCTCGGCTACCCAGCCGGGGATCGAATCACTACCTGCAGGAGCTTCGATTCGTACGTGAGACCCTTGCCGCCCTCACCCATCCGGCGTTGAATGCGGAGGACCGGGTGACGATCCGGTCCATCCTATCGCAGTGCGATTTTCTGGAATCGCATTGGGGTCCGATGGAACGGTTCCATGAAAGCATGCCACGGACCGTGGTCCACGGCGACCTTATTCAAGAGAACGTGCGCATCCGAACCGGGCAGTATGGCGCCGCTTTTCTCCCCTTTGACTGGGAGATTGCCGGATGGGGAACTCCCGCCGTTGATTTGGCCCAGTTCGAGAATGAATCTATGGGCTCGGAGATTCCGGTAAACGCGGATATCGCGGCCTATGCGTCCGCGGTGCTAGGATCATGGCCTCATCTGGATCAGCAGGACCTGCGACAACTGGCGGCTCTGGGGACGATTTTCTGGCTGCTGGCCAACATCGGCTGGCAATGCTGGAATCTGATGGATGGTTGGGTGGAACGCGCCATGAGACGCATTAAGGTTTATGAGGCCGGGCTGGCCAAGTGTCTTGGGCCATCGCAAGCTCCTTGGGGACCATTCTGCAGGTAAACGCGAGCTATTTTCCGGTGCAAAATCAGTTTTGACCGCGACCGCGGAGTTGCAGAGATCGCGCAGAATACCCGGAGAACTGAGCTTCTGCACGTGCTCACCGCCCGGAGCATAGCAAGTTGGCAAGTTTCCTGCTTTTTTGCAAAGTGTTTTACCGCACAGGACGCGGAGGCGGCGCAGAAAAGAAACCTCCGCGATGGCTGCGGGCGGGTGAATGGAGATCATCACGGTCATGAGCGCTGTCCGGGCAAGAATCCTAGACGGGTTTGACGATCCCGCGCTTCCGCCCGAGCTGTGGGAACAGTTGTTGCGTGCTGGAGACACCGATGTTGTATATCTGACCCGGCAATGGCAGCGCTGCTGGTGGGAGACGTTGGGCCGGGGCAAACTTCTTCTGGTTGCCGGCGAGCGAAATGACCGAATTGTCGCTCTTGCCCCTCTTTACGCTGACTCCGGGATGGTATTTGTGGTTGGCTCTGGAGCGTCCGACTACTTGGATGTTGTCGGGAACACCTCCGACTTGGAAATCTTGCAGGCGATTCTTGAGACGGCTCGGGAGCACGTCCCGGATTTTGTCGGATTTCGCTTTTACGCCGTGCCGGAGAGCTCTCGCACCGGAAAGGGATTGCAGGAGACTGCGCCGAGGCTGGGTCTGCAATGTTTTGAAGAGGGGACATGGGCAGCTCCGGTGATTGACCTGGCAGGCCGGCCCGAACAGGCGCTGGCAGCGGCAAACAAGAAACGCCTGCGCAAACGCGAAAATTTCTTTCGTCAGCGCGGCGAGCTCGAGCTGCGCCAGTTCCGCGACGGCGCTGCCATCCTTCCCCATCTGGAGCCGTTCTTTCAGCAGCATATATCCCGATGGGAAGGGACGGTCACACCCAGTCCCTTCGTCAATCAGGCGCAGCGCGCGCTCTTGGAGTGTTGGACGCGGGTTGCCGCTCACACAGGCTGGCTTCGGTTTACCCGGCTGGATTGGGAAGGGCGTCCGATTGCCTTCGAACTCGGATGCTGCTACCGGGGAAAGTATTTCGGCGGCCCGTCAAGCTTTGCGCCCGATCTGGCCCAGCGCTCGCCGGGACAGGTGCTGCTGAGGCAGTTGCTGCTGGCTGCCATTGCAGAAGGTGTGGATACTTACGATCTGGGGGTCGGCGAATACCCGTGGAAGTTTCGTTTTGCCACCCACGTGAACTATGTCCGCACGTGGGGCCTGTATCGGGCGGACGTATCGAATTAACCCCGGGTGTCGCGTCCGCGACACTCAGGGTCTTTCCTCACAATTGCCGGCGCGTTTCCGGCAAGCGCGACCGCGTTGATTTCCCCGCGTTTCCCCTCCTTGTTTCTTGACCTCGGCTTCCGTGGACCCATCGCAATTGGCATCGTGACCGTGGAGGGAGGCGCCGAGCTTTGAAAGTACAGAAAGCCAGCGACTATAATAGGGGCGTGAGCGCGAAGATCGCGGCCGGGGCAGCCGGCCTGAGAACGCGCCGGCTCGCCGGCTTCGACGACCCGGCGTTTGGCCCGGATCGATGGAACCGCCTGCTGGCGCGCGGTCCTACCAATGTTGTGCATCTCACCTGGCAGTGGCAGCGAGCCTGGTGGGAGACGCTGGGCCGGGGCACCCTCCTGCTCGTCGCCGCGGAGCAGGACGGGGACATCATCGCGGTTGCGCCGCTCTATGTCGATGAAGGGATGGTCTTCTTCGTCGGTTCCGGGGAGTCGTGCTTTCTGGATTTTATCGGCGAAATTGATCGACCGGGTGTCGTTGACGCGCTGCTTGCGGCGGCCTGCGATGCCTCTCCGGGCCTGGCGGGATTCCGGTTCTACGCGGTACCGGTGGACTCTCCGACCGGCTCGCTCCTCTTGGGCGCCGCCCAGCGTCTGGGACTCGACTGCTATCAGG
>JACQGG010000227.1 GCA_016199665.1 Acidobacteriota bacterium
ATGAACGCGAATGAACGCGGACAAACACCAGCCGACCCCAACCCGCCCAACTACCCCCAACCCGCCCGAATGACCCCAACCCCCTCTTACGAGCGCAAAGAAACATTTCCGTTCATTCGCGTTAATTCGCGGCCCGTTCATTCGCGTTAATTCGCGGCCCGTTCATTCGCGTCAATTCGCGGCCCGTTCATTCGCGTTAATTCGCGGCCCATTTTACGCCGCAATCCGCCCTATGCTAAGATCTTTCGCTTTCGCAGTTCAGAACCAATCGGGCACAACCTGGAGGAAACTGCCGCTATGAAAGTGACCGACCCTGAGAACATCCGGAATGTTGCCTTGGTGGGGCATGGAGGCGCCGGCAAGACATCGCTGGTCTCTGCCATCCTGTACTCAGCGGGCGCGGTCAACCGTTTGGGCCGGGTCGATGACGGCACTACCGTCACCGATTATGATGAAGACGAAATAGCGCGCAAGATCACGCTGAATTCCGCGCTGGCCTATTGCGAGTGGAACAAAACCAAGGTCAATCTGATTGACACTCCCGGATATCGCGCATTCATGCACGACGCCAAGTCAGTGATGCCTGCCGTGGAAGGCGTGATCGTGGTGGTCGACGCGGTGAGCGGAGTCGAAGTGCAGACCGAACTGGTTTGGGAATACGCCGATGAGTTTGCGCTTCCTCGCATGATTGTCATCAACAAGATGGATCGGGACCGCGCCAGCTTTGACCGCACTATTCAGTCCATTGAGTCCACCTGGGGACGGGTCGCAGTCCCCATCCAGATACCCATGGGAGAAGAGAAGGATTTCGGCGGCGTGGTGGACCTGGTCAGGAACAAGGCATACCGCTATTCGCTGGATGGTTCTGGCAGCTTCCGTGAAGAGCCGATCCCGGTGAATCTCGATGAAGCGGCGCGTTCGTCGCGCGAGAGGCTGATCGAGGTGGTGGCCGAGTCGAGTGATAGCCTGATGGAAAAGTTCTTCGACTCGGGGACCATCGGCGATGAGGATCTCGTCGCCGGACTCACAAGGGGGATTGCGGAAAACAAAGTGATACCGGTGCTGGTTGTTTCTGCCACGTTCAACGCTGCGGTAAGGCAGCTGTTGGATCACATGGTTGCGCTGCTCCCCTCTCCGCTGCAGCGCGGGCCGGTCGAGGCCACCGATGCGCGGCTGCAGCAGCCGGTGAGCATCCCGGTCGATCCCGGCGGCCCCGCCGCCGCCTTCGTGTTCAAGACAATTGCCGATCCGTTCGCGGGACGAATCTCGTTGTTTAAGGTTTTTTCCGGCGTCTTGAAGTCGGACAGCTCAATTCACAATGTGAACCGGGACTCAACCGAACGACTGGGCGCCTTGCAGCTTACGCAAGGGAAGTCCCATGAGAATATCGCCGAGGTCAGGGCAGGAGACATCGGCGCCGTCGCAAAACTTAAGGACACCGCAACCGGAGACTCGCTGGCGGACAAAGCGCACCCGCTTCTCTTCAAGAAGGTTTCCTTTCCAGAACCCGCCATCAGCTTTGCCATCGAGCCCAAGAGCCGGGGCGACGAAGATAAAATCAGCAGCGCCATGGCCAAGATTCTGGAAGAAGACGGATCGCTTCGCTTTCAGCGAGACCCGCAAACGAAGGAATTCCTGCTCTCGGGGTCCGGCCAACTGCACGTGGAAGTCATGGTAGAGAAGCTGAAAAAGAAGTATGGCGTCGGAGTAACTTTGAAGCCGCCGAAAGTTCCCTACCGCGAGACGATCACTGCCCGGGCGGAAGCCCAGGGGCGCCACAAGAAGCAGACCGGCGGTCATGGCCAGTACGGCGACTGCTGGATTAAGGTAGAGCCCCTGGCCCGCAGCGCCGGTTTCATTTTCGAGGACAAGATATTCGGCGGCTCAATCCCGAAGAATTTCATCCCTGCGGTAGAAAAGGGGATCGTTGAGGCGTCCCACCGCGGGTTCCTGGCAGGTTATCCGATGGTGGACTTTAAAGTCATCCTGTTTGACGGCTCTTATCACGATGTCGACTCCTCAGAGCTGGCATTCAAAATCGCAGGGTCGCTGGCTTTTAAGAAAGCCATGGAGCAATCCAAACCGGTGCTGCTGGAACCGGTCATGAACGTCGAAGTCTACGCTCCCGAGGAATCTGCGGGCGATTTGATGGGCGATCTCAACAGCCGGCGGGGTCGGATCCAGGGCATGGATTCCAAGGGGCACACCCAAATCATCCGGGCACAAGTTCCCATGGCCGAGATGCTCACCTACGCTCCGGATCTCACCTCCATGACCGGCGGTCGCGGAAGCTTCCACATGGAGTTCTCCCACTATGACCAGGTCCCGTCTCACATCGCCGCCAAGATCATTGAGGAGCGAAAGAAGAGTACCGGGGAAGAGACTGCCTAGTGGATCCCGGGGGTGACTCTGGTTTGATGCGTCAACATCTCGTGGTGGCGGAAACGGATACCGGGATCCGCCTTGACCGCTTTCTCGCCCAGAACCTGCCCGATTACAGCCGCACATACTTTTCCCGCAGGATCGAAGGCGGAGATGTGGCTGTTAACGGCAGGATTGAGCTGCGATGCAGGCAGGCGGTGCAGGCCGGAGACCGCGTGGATGTTGATTTCCCTGTCATCCAGCCGGCTGCGGTACGGCCGGAAGAGCTGCCGCTGGATATCTTATTCGAAGATGACTGGCTTGCGGTCGTGGTAAAGCCGGCGGGACTCGCGGTTCATCCCGGAGCTGGCCGCAAGAGCGGGACTCTGGCCAACGCTCTGGCACACCATTTCAACCGCCTCTCCCGGCGTGACCCGCAACGCCCGGGAATCGTTCACCGGCTGGACCGGGACACTTCCGGTCTGTTGGTCATTGCCAAGTCTGAGCGCGCGCATCACCGGCTCGCGCGGCAGTTCCAGCAACGGCTGGTGGAAAAGTATTATCTGGCGCTGGCGTATGGATCCGGCCTGCAGGCGCACGGTCGAATCGAAGCGCCGATCGGGCGCCACCCCGTCCATCGCACGCGTATGGCCGTTATCCGCAGCGGTCGCCCCGCCTTGACACAGTATGACGTGCTCGAGAGATTCCACGGCTTTATTTACCTCAGAATCAGCCTGAAGACGGGTCGGACCCACCAGATCCGGGTACACTTGAGCCATCTAAACCACCCGGTCGTGGGTGACGCCGTCTATGGGAAGGGCCGACTGCAGACCCTTCCCAACAAGCAAATTCAGGCCTGTCTCCAGCAGTTGAACCGCTTGTTTCTGCACGCAACCCTTCTGGAGTTCTCCCATCCCGTGACCGGCCAGCGCATGCGGTTCGAATCTCCTCTTCCCCAGGACCTGGAAGGGACGCTGAACTTCGTGAGGAAGCACGATCTTACGATAGACATGATAAAATAGGCTTTCCCTATGACACGACGTCTGTGCATTATCCTGCTGGCGGCCAGTCTGAGCGGTCGGGCCGGCTTCCCGCAAGCCTCCAACTCTTCCCAGGATTCCAGGGCACCCCAAGAATCCAATCCCCAGTTCTTTGCCAGTGTCGACGTGGTCAACGTCCTGGTGACGGCGACCGACAAAAAGGGCCGTTTCATTACCAATCTGGAGCGGAATGACTTTCAGATCTACGAAGACGGAAAACCGCAGCAGGTTGCGAACTTCAACAAGCAGACCAATCTGCCCTTGGTCCTGGCGTTTTTGATTGATACCAGCAGCAGCGTATCGGTCAAGTTGAGCTTTGAAAAAGAGGCCGCCACTAATTTCATTTATTCGATCATGCGGGAGAAGGACCGGGCCCTGCTGATCGAATTCGACACCGGAGTGACGCTGCTGCAGGACCTGACCTCCAGCGCCAACGAAATAGTCAGGAAGATTGCCAGGCTCACCGCGGGCGGCGGTACGGCGTTGTACGACGCGATTTACGAGGTCACCACCAAGAAGCTCCAGAATCTGCCGGACCGAAAGGTGATCGTCATTCTGTCTGACGGCGCGGATGAGAATTCCAAATCAACGCTCCAGGAAGGACTCGAAAAGCTCCGCCAGATGGATATCGCGGTCTACGCCATAAGCACTTCCAGCTACGGCGCCAGCGGGGACCAGAGGGGCGACAAGGCGCTGGCAAAACTGGCCGAAGAAACCGGCGGCAAGGCTTATTTTCCCTACACTCCGGCGCAGATGGAACAATACTTTGATTTGATCAATCAGGAGCTGCGCAGCCAATACAACCTCGCCTACGAGTCGACCAACCGCAAGAGGGACGGATCCTATCGCACCATCGAAGTCCGCACCAGTCGCGATGATGTCCGATTGCGCCACAAGAAGGGCTACGTAGCCCGCCTCCAGGCCAATTAGCCCAACTTCGTCACCGAACCACGACCGTCAGGGAGCGGCGCGGAATATCAATGGGTTACCGCGCCGCTTGCCGACGCGCGCGGCTCTGTGACAAAGTCGGGCTAGGAGTAACGCCGGCGGCGGGCGCCTCAATCCTCGAGTGCCTTGCCCACCCCGCAAGCGCGGTTGAGGCCGTCGAGATCAGGGCTGTCAAAAAGCGCCGGAAATTCTGGCGGAAGTTCAGCCCGAGGCGCGCCCTCCGCAACCAGGCGCCACCACCGGCGCACGGCTTCAAGAAAGGCTTCCAGGCGTTCCATTTCCATGCTGCGCCCGCGCCTGGCGTAACCCAGGCGCAGCACGTCCAGCTTGCGCCGCATCTCGACGTATGCAGCGGCGCGATAATTTCGGGGAATGTTGGGAGAGCAGACCTGGGAGTAGAGTGCACGGGCGCGCCAGCGATCCATCCCCCAAAACCTGCGGGAGAGCTGGTCCGCCTCGCCCCCAAATTTCATCACCAGCTTTTCCGCCACCAATGACACGCGGTAGCGGGCGGCCACGCGCAGCCACAAGTCATAATCCTCGCATACCACATAGGATTCGTCGAAGGGGCCGGTCACGTCGAGAACCGAGCGGTGCAGCATGACCGAGGAGGGACTTAGAACGCAGAGCGGCAGGCACCGTTCGAAAATCCAGCCTGCGGGCTTGCTGTGTTTTTTCATAGGGTTGACCCGGAGACCCCGCCGCAGCCATATTTCGTCTGTATGACAAACCTTGTCGCCGGTCGCGCCCACGCAAGAGAGCTGTTTTTCGAGCTTGGCCGGCATCCAGACATCATCGGAGTCCAGGAAAGCAAACCATTCGCCTCTTGCCAGCGCAAGGCCGACGTTGCGGGCGGCGCTCACGCCCCGGTGTGCAGTTCGGTGATATCGAACCCGCGGGTCCTCCGGGCAGGACCCGATAGCCCGTCCGCTGCCGTCGTCCGATCCGTCATCCACCACGATCAGCTCCCACTGGGGAAACGTCTGGTTCACAACAGACTCCATTGCTCTGGCAAGGACGGTTGCTCTGTTGCGAGTCGGGATTACGACGGAAACCTGGGGGTTCAAGCGCAGCGCACGTCGGGCAGCATTCAAACCGGCGGACGGGCTCCTAGGCAGACGAACGCTCCGTCAGCGGGACGGTGGGTTGCGGCTTTGTCTTCAAGTCTCGGTCGGCGCGCCGCACCTTGTCGGCATACATGTTCTGGTCCGCCAAGGCAATCAAAACCTGGCTGTCCCGTCCGTCATCGGGGAACGTGGCGCATCCAACACTGATGCCGACGCTGACGATGGCATCGCCCGCCGGGAGTTCGAACCTGTCGACGCTCCTCTGGATCCGGCCAATGTTGTCTTCTGCCTGCTGGCGATTGGCCCCGGAGAGCACGGCGACGAACTCATCGCCCGCATAGCGGACGCAGGTATCGGATTTTCGCATCTGGTTGCGCAGAACCTGGGCAATCCCCATCAGCATGCGGTCTCCAGTCTGATGGCCGTACAGGTCATTGACCGACTTGAACCGCTCCAGATCCATGACCAGAATCGAGACGGGATAATTCAGCCTCTCGGCGCGGCGAAATTCCTGCTCCAGAAACGTGTAAAGGTATCGCGAATTGGGGAGTCCGGTCAGCAGGTCGGTAAACGCATCTTCCTGAGTTTCCTCAAATATGAGCGAGTTGTTGATGGCGATAGCCGCCTGGCGGCTGATTGTTTCCAGAAGGCGGAGATGGTCCTGAGTATATCCATTCTCAAACTCTGAATACAGCGTGATCACTCCGACGAGATTCTGGTCCATGGACAACGGGACCGAAAGACAGCTCTTGAAATGGCTCTGCAGGTCGCGGGCGGGAGATGCATTCAACAACGGCTGATTGTGGGCTGCCACCCATCCGGTGATGCTCTCGCCCTTGAAGAGATGCTGATTTTCAATCAACTGGGCATGGCGTCCCGAGGAGTAAAAGCAGGTCAGCTTATCCCCCCCCCTCTCCAGCAGGAAAATTCCGCAAGCCGTGTACGGAACAATGTTCTCGATCTTGCTGCCAATGAGCGCCATCGTTTCAGAAACCTTCAACGACCTGCCAACGTTCTGGGAAAGCTCGTAAATCGCCTGGATTTCCCTGTGGCTGGCGGCGATATCGTGAAAAACCGTCGCATCGATCCGCTTGCTGACGCTGTTTGGCTCAGCGATGACCGATTCACCGATACTCTTCAACGCCCTTTCCGGGAGAGTACTTTCCGCGTGCCGGGCGCGCGCTTCCAGGATCTCGATGTTGTCCGAAAACAGTCGTACCAGATGAGGATCGTACGACCGGCCGGCTTCTTTCTGGAGATAGTCAAGCGCCATCTCGCGGCTCAACTCGGCGCGGTAGGGTCGATCGGATCGCAACGCGTCATAGCAATCGGAGATGGAGAGAATCCGGGCGCTGATAGGAATATCTTCCGCTCGCAGCCCGTCCGGGTAGCCGCTGCCGTCCCATTTCTCGTGGTGGTGGCGTACCGTGGGAACAACCGGAAACGGGAAGTTGACCGAGCTCAAAATATCGGCGCCGACATTGACGTGCGCCTTCATCTTCTGGAATTCGCTGGGAGTCAGCGCCGTCGGCTTGTTTAAGATGTACTCCGGAATGGCCAGCTTGCCCACGTCGTGGAGGAGCGAGGCAGCCTTCAGCCCTTCCACGTCGTCTGAATCGGTCACTCCTGCAAGCTCCGCAAGACCGAGGGCAAAGCTCTGCACGCGCCGGACGTGGCCGTGCGTGGTCTGGTCTTTGGCGTCAATGGCCATGGCCAGAGAGCTGATTGTAGAGTGATACAGCTCGCTCAGCTTCTCAACGTGCTTCTTGGCCTGCACGATGTTGTCAAGAGAGACCTTGTACGCAAAATAAATCAGCAGGACAATCGGGACGGTGGCTGTGACAAAGTAAACCCTCTCCCGAGGGAGATAAATCACCGTCAGCGCCGCCGAAGCGGCGCCCGCAAAGTTGGTCAGGGACGTCCACAGAAAATCGGTCTTCCAGAGCTCCAAAAACTGCGTCCGGGTAACCAGCGAAATCGCCAGCGCCACGGATCCGCTGTTTAACAGGAAAAGAGCGATCGACGCCGCGGCAAGCGGCACAAACAGGCGGGTCTTATCCTCGGCAGAGCCGACTGGAAAGTTCCCGGCACTGTAGAGATGATAGAAAAGATTGGAGGCGATCAGGGTGGTGATTGCCAGGTTGGAGAAATTGAACAGGATCTTGTACAAGCCTCGCTGGCGGTTCCGCAAGCTGCCGAGCAGTGTGTCCAGTGCGGAGATAATGACCGCGATGTAGGGTCCCCACCAGAGCATTGCGACGTAGATGAAAACGTCGGAGAGCGTCAGCGTCACCGACTCGGATCCTTCTCCCCGTGTGGGGATCTTCACCGAGAAGAATCCGCCCATGGAGGCCAGGACGGCGAGGAAAATCCACTCCGAAGTGCTTCTCGAAGCCTGGTAGAGGGAAAACACCAGAACGGCGCACCCCAGAAGGTTCACCGAATAAATGTACGCCCTCGCTGTCAGGCGCAAGGGCAGGCGGGAGGCTCTTCCCTCACTGACGACCATGGCTGCCTTAAGTATTTAGAACATCGACCTGAAACCGCGGGATCAGGACCGCCGACGGGAAAGGCGCCCAATAGCCTTTCCTACTTGTGATATGTTAGCACGAAATCCATGGGAGCATTCTGGTATGCTCCGGCGAAAGTCAATTATCCCAATGAACGATCTTTCCGGTGCTCACTCCGCTTCTCCATCAGATCTATCAATCATTGGGCCAGCACTACCCCTCTTAGTCCGTCCAGTAAACAATTTGTACCATCACGATTTTTCCCCCTTTAGTCCGTCCAGTAAACAATTCGCACCATCACGATTTTTCCGCTTTAGCCAAGGTTTCCGTTGATAATGTCACTCCAAAGAATTTGATCCGACCACAAAATCTGATCGGACCAGAGGATCTGATCGGACCAGAGAATCTGATCCGACCAGAGAATCTGGTCCGACCACAAAATCTGGCTTGACTTCAGGCCTGACTGCAACAGCAGCTTGAGTAGATCCGTCCAAAGAATCTGATCCGTCCAGAGAATTTGATCTGTCCAGAGAATTTGATCTGTCCAGAGGATCTGATCCGACCACAGAATCTGGTCGGACCAGAGAATCTGGTTGGACCACGCCAGCTTTCCGCCCCACGTCGATCCCGGATTGAAGGGCGGCTGGTAGATCTGAATAAGAGAGTCGCTCCAGAGAATCTGATCGCTCCAAAGGATCTGGTCAGCCCAATTTACGCCATTACCCCACACAGCCGGGGCCCTCGACGAGATGTGCTGCCCGTAAACGATGGCATTGCCCACCACCATTGCCATGCCCCACGGGACGCGCTCGCCTCCGATATACGAAACCGGCTTGGTCGCGCCGGCGGCGATAATCCGCTCCCAGACACTGGCCCTGCTTACCCTGCGGCTGATCACCGAAGCCAGACGGGCGGCGCCTTCCGCATTCAAAAGACCATTCCCCTGCTCGAACAGATTCGGGCTTGTCATCTTCTGGGCCGTGTAAAGGATCACGGCGCGCGCCAGGTTCGGGTTCACGCCAGAATTGGCCTCGAGAACCAGGGCCAGGGTCCCGGAGACCTCCGAGGCCGACATTGAGGTTCCAGTCAAAGTGATGTACTTGTTGTCTCTTGAAACCAGATTCGGGAAATTCCTGGCCAGATACGAACCGGGCACGTTCAGTGACGTGATCCTGTAACCGGGCGCGACAAGGTCAGGTTTGGCAAGCAGATTCGGATAGCTCGGCCCGCGCGAGCTGAACCTGGTGATTGTGTCGTCGGAGCGCTTCACCGTGCCATTGGAATTGGTGGCCCCCACGGCAATCACCAGCGGATTGTGCGCGGGCGAGTTGATTCCGCCGAGAACGGTGCGTCCCTGCAGGAAGCCGTTGTTTCCTGCAGAGGCGACTACAAGAATGCCCGCCTCGACGGCTCGCTGCGCGGCCAGCGAAAGGGGATCTGTCTTATAGCTTTCCTTGGGCGGGTGACCGGCCGAGAGATTGATAATTCGGATGTTGTACTTACTCTTGTTCGCCACGCACCAGCCGAAGGCTGCAATGACGTCGCTGGTGCGGCCGGTCCCTTCATCACCCAGCGCCTTCAACGAGAGCAACTCCGCATCGGGCGCCATCCCGCTAAAACCTGAATTGGACCCGCGTAGATTGGCCGCGATAGTCCCTGCGACATGAGTCCCGTGGCCAAAGTTGTCCCGGTTGGGATAGCCGGTGAAGTTTTGGGCGGCGCGGAGCTTGATTCCGAAACCCCCTGCGATGCCGTTCTCAATTCCGCTGTCGATGACCGCAACCACAACTTCCTCGCCGGTCACTCCGAGCTGTGAATGGGCCTGGTCTGCTCCAGTTGTCAGAATGGTTGGGTTGGGGAGTCTCGATCCGTCATCGCCCCGGTTATTTTTCTCATCGTCACTCTCAGCCCGGACCACAGCGTCCGATGAGATCCGAACCACGTCGTCCTGCTCTGCCAGATTAATCAGCCTCTCCAGCGGGATTTCGACGGCCATGCCCTCGATAAGCGACAAATCCCGGAGGGCGTGTCCTCCCATCGAAGCGACCAGGCTGTCGCGCTCAAGCTGCCGTACTCCGGCATCGCGCTTTTCCCTGGAGGAAACATCGCCGGCAAATTGAACGATGACTTGAACAGGGCGCCCGGATTCTCCGGCCGCCATCCCGTTGGCGAGTTCCTCAAGGATGTCCGGCGACAGGCGGAGAATCAAGCGGCCAACAGAGTTCTGCGACGCAGAAACGGAGGGAGCCAGAGGACCGACCCCCTCGGAAATAAACGAGATTGCGCCTAACGCCGTTAAGATCGCGGCGACTTTTCTGGACAGGCACGCGCCAAACACTTTGCGCGCCATGGTGGCCTCCTTAGCGGAGCTGCAAGTGTCCAACGCGGATGGAATACCGACGCGGGCACCGTAGCATCCCCATGAACGACTTCCACTTGGCAACCCAGCTTCCCTGTCCCTCGCAGGATTTAGGTCCCGGGCTTTGCGCCCCCAGCCTTTCGACCGGGTTAGCCTTTGTCAGTGGCCATGCCTCCTTGTTTCGGCAACCGCAACGGCCTTATTCTGATTCGAACTTAGGCTTACGGCTTTGCGCCTCCAGTCTTTCGGCTGGAGTGGCCCTTTCGTACCGGCTCCTTTAATACTCCAAGGATGCTACAGCGTGACTACGTTCTACAAACGCGCTCCAGGCTATAATTCCGGAAAGATCTGTGTCAAGTATTTTTTTCGAGCTTTTTTCTTCGCCCATTGCCCCCCCTCCGGCAGGCCGATCTTGGGGAGCCCGCTCCTTCCCATGGAAGGCACCGCCAGAAGCCCCGTCAGTCCGCTTTCCGCCTCAGGAAGGCCGGCACCTCAAAACTGTCGTCCCGACCCCGCTCCGAAACGCCCCCAAGGTCCGCCGGTCTTCTCGCTTCGCCCTTGTCGAATGGATAGACGATTCGACGGTGGCCCTTGTCTCCCGCGGGCAGCAGCGAATGCGACGGTGAAATCTCGAAACCGGTGGCAATTACGGTGATCTTGACCCGGTCACCGAGCGAATCATCAAACACCGAACCAAAAATAATATTGGCCTCGCTATCCGCCGCCTCCTGAATGATCCTCGTGGCTTCGCTAACCTCATGCAAAGTCATCGAATGGCTGCCGCTGATGTTAATCAGCACTCCTTTGGCTCCCTGGATGGATCCCTCCTCCAGCAGCGGACTGCTGATCGCCTTCTGAGCGGCCACCACCGCCCGGTTTTCACCCGAGGCGACTCCCGTCCCCATCAGCGCCATGCCCATCCCGGTCATGATGGTCTTGACATCCGCAAAATCGAGATTGATGACACCGGTCACCGTAATGAGGTCGGAAATCCCCTGGACCGCCTGGCGCAGGATGTCGTCCGCGATTTTGAAGGCATCCAGCAGAGTCGTCCCCGCCTCTACTGTCTGCAGGAGCCTCTCGTTAGGTATGGTGATCACGGTATCCACTGAATCTCTCAACTCCGCCAGCCCGGCCTCTGCCTGGGCCATGCGCCGCCTGCCTTCAAAATGGAACGGCTTGGTCGCGACCGCCACGGTCAAAGCGCTCAGCTCGGACGCCAGGCTGGCTACAATGGGTGCGGCGCCCGTCCCGGTGCCGCCGCCCAGTCCCGCGGTGATGAAAACCATATCGGCGCCGTCGACCAGTTCGATGATTTTCTCGGTATCTTCCAGCGCGGCCTGCCTTCCTACCTCGGGATTGGCCCCTGCGCCCAGCCCCTTGGTCAGCCGGGAGCCGAGTTGCAGCTTGATCGGAGCAAGCGAGGTCCGAAGCGCCTGCGCGTCGGTATTGGCCGAGATGAACTCAACACCTTCAATACCCGCCTCAATCATGCGGTTGACGGCATTACCGCCGCCACCGCCGATTCCCACCACCTTGATTCGAGCGCCAGTAACGGCACCTTCATCAAAGCAGAATCGAATGTTCTTGTCACTGTCTCGCACTCGGTCTTTCTGCATGGCACCTCCCTAGATGATCCGCCGGCCGGATCCTCCTCCGTTTTGAAAAGGAAGCCGCGCCGGGATTAAGTCATAAACTGCAAAAACCAATGTCGCATCTTCCCGGAGGCCTTTTCCAGGAAGCCCGCCGGAGCAACGGGCCTGATCACCTTGTTTTCGCCACCGCTCAGCGTGTCCCGTGCATACAGCAGCAACCCGGCCGCCGTCGCGTATGCGGGGTGGGTTGCAACTTCCTCCGATCCGAGGATCGCCGAGGCAGAAGCGACCCGCACCGGCGTCTCCAGGACCTGCTCGGCCACCATGTCCATGCCCTCCAGCGCGGACATCCCCCCGGTGATCACGGCGCCTGCCGCCAGCTCACGACGGCACTGCCAGGCTTCCAGCCGCTTTCTGACCAAGCCGAACAGTTCCTCGGCGCGCGCCTGGATGACCTGGCATAGCATTTCGCGGCTGATCAGGCGGAGTCCGTTGCCCGCGATCGAGCTCACTTCCAAAAGTTCCTCCAGGGCCACCAGAGACGCGTGAGCGCATCCCTGGTTCTTCTTCATAGCTTCCGCCTCTCCCAGCGGAGTCCGGAGTCCCACCGAGATGTCCTTGGTGAAGTGGTTCCCTCCCATCGGGATACTGTCGGAATGCCACAGGCTGCGTTTGGAGAAAACTGCGATGTCGGCGCTCCCCCCCCCGATGTCGATCACCACCGCCCCCAATTCCTTCTCATCGTCCGACAGCACCGCCATCGAAGATGCGACCTGCGGCATCACCGTACCGGCCACAATCAGCCCGCTCTTGTTGACCGCGTTGATGATGTTCTGCACGGCGCCGGAAGCATTAACCATGATGTGAATCCGCACCCCCAGTTGTTCCCCCATCATGCCCAGCGGATCCCAGATGCCGGCTTGCCCGTCCAGCGTAAATTCCTGCGGCAGAACGTGGATTACAACCATGCCGTCGGGAATCTTGCAGTCTTTGGCCGCGTCGGTCACGGCATAGATGTCTTCCTGAGTGACCTCGCGCCCTTTGCCTTTCAACGTTAGACGCCCGCTTCCGTTGATCCCCGGCTGCGGACTGGCCCCGGTGCTTACGTAGACCGATTCGACAACAGTCTGCGCCTGCTGCTCGGCCCGATGGACCGACTGGCGGATGGAATCAACCAGCGCTGATACATGGGTCACCACTCCGCGCTTGTATCCTTGGGTCGCTGACACCCCCATTCCAAGCACGCAAATGCCTTCAGGCTTCGGCTCCCCAATGACGGCGCACACGTTGGATGAGCCGATGTCCAATCCCGCAATCACATTCATCCTTCTGGCCAGTTTCATCCGCCCCTTTGCTAACCCGTTTGATCTGTTTCGACGTGAATGCCCGAATCACTCCCGTTTTTGGTATGGAAAATGATTCTGTGCTCCACGCTCAAATCCACTGAATCCATGGCGCCGTACTTGGCGGCCAAGTCGGCCATAAGAGGCAACTTCGCCAGGTAAGTCAGGTAGCGGATCCGGAAGTCGGAATCCCCCAGAAGCACGCGGATCGGCTGTTCCAGGGGAACCAGCGCGACCCGATTGGGATCACTCACGTCGATTTCCGAAACCTTGTCGGAGAGTCGCTCCGGACCTGAGTCCAGCTCCAAGATTACCCGCATCACGGTTTCCATCCTGGCCTGGTTTGTGGAAGCAACATTCTCCTGCGTGGAGTTTTCCAGTCCCCGAATCACGGGCAGATCCAGATGCTCGAATCCACTTCCATAGCTCTGCAAAACAACGCCAAAACGGTCTACCAGAAACAGCTCACTTTCGATTTTCGCCAGGCCGACCGGACGGCGCTCCACCACCAAAATCTTCAGCTTGTTGGGAAACACTCGTCGCACCTGGCAGGAAAAGACCCAGGGCTGCCCTTCCACAAGCTGCCGTACTTTCTCCAGCCGGATTCGGAAAAGGTTGCGCGGAAATTCCTTTTCCAGCGCGTGCCGGATCTCCGCCGTGTTGACATGCTGAGCGCCCAGCATCTGGACCTCCGCCAGGCTGAAGATTTCGCTGCGAAGGACAAACATTGAGAGGGCGATCGCGGAGCCCACCAGCAACAGCGCGGCCGTCAGGCGGACTGACCCGATCAGCAGTCTCTTCCAAAGCGGACGGCCCTCGCGATTTCTTTTAATGTCTCGTTTCTTCTGTCTTCTCAGGTGCTGCCCTCCCACTTCAGGATCTACCGCCATGACGCACACTCCATTTCCCAAGAATTTCCTCCCCCAGGGTGTACACATCACCTGCGCCCAGGGTGAGCAGCAGGTCGCCTTTTTTCAGCGAGCTCAGAATCCCGCGTACCGCCCCTTCCTTTGGAACAAATTGAACGCTGTCATGGCCGGCGCGCATGACCTCTTCTGCCAGCCGGGAAGCAGTGATTCCTGCCAGAGGCGCTTCGCCTGCGGGGTAGATGTCCAGCAGAAACAAGACGTCTGCGTCCTCGAAACACGTAGCAAAATCCGCGAAAGCTTCGCGAGTGCGGGTGTATCGGTGCGGCTGAAAGATCACGACAAGCCTGCGATCGGACTTTCTTGCAGCGCTCAAGGTGGCCCGAATCTCCGTGGGGTGGTGGGCGTAATCGTCATAAAAAACGACCCCTCCCGCGGCGCCTTTCCTTTCCATTCGCCGCGCGACCCCCTCAAAGCGGGACAGGGATTGGAGGGTCGCCTCCGGGGCGATTCCCAGCAGCAGTGAGATTCCAATCACCGAGAGCGAGTTGAGAATGTTGTGGGAGCCGGCAACGTGCAGGCGAACATCCCCCCAGATTCTCCCCTTCCTCCAGACCCGAAACGTCGAGCCATAAAAGCTCTGCTCCAGGCATTCCGCCGTCAGTTCAGCCGAATTCCCCTTCAGGCCATAGGTGACCGGCTTTCCAGGGATGCGGGAAAGGATTCGGCGAATCCGCGCATCCTCCAGGCAGAGCACGCATTGCGACGGGTCAGGCAGGCGCGCGATAAATTCCTGAAAGGAACTCACCAGATCCTCCTCATCCCGATAGGTCGCCATATGCTCCAGATCGATATTGGTGATGACAGCCATTTGAGGCCGCAACTTTAAAAAGGACCGATCGCTTTCGTCTGTTTCCGCGACCAGAAACTCTCCCCGACCCAGCCGCGCGTTGCCCCCAAGCTGCGCCACCACCCCTCCCACCAGGCAGCTCGGGTCACGGCCGGCATCGACCAGCAGCACGGCAATCATCGCCGCAGTTGTCGTCTTGCCGTGGGATCCGGCCACCGCGATCCCTTTCTGGCGGGTCATCAATTCCGCCAGCACGTCGCCGCGATGCACTACGGGGATTCCCCGCCGTCCGGCTTCGCGCACTTCCTCGTTGTCTTGAGCGACGGCGGAACTGGTGATGACCAGCTCCGCGTCTCCAAGATTGCCGGCCCGATGCTCTCCGATAAAGACTCGCGCTCCCAGTTCCTTCAATCGCTCCGTCTGTGATGACGCCTTCAGATCGCTCCCCGCAACTTCGTGGCCCAGCCTCGCCAGCAGCAGCGCAATCGCGCTCATGCCGATGCCGCCGATACCCACCAAGTGGACGCGGGACTGACGCTCCAGCATGGCCTTACGCTGCGTTCGCACCCATCAGGCCAACCGCCAGATCAATAATTTCTTCAGCGCTTCGCGCATTAAAAAATCGACGGATCGCAGATTCCATTTCCTTTCGCTGCTCCGGGCGCCGGTGCAACTCCAGTACGCTGTTCGCCAACGCGCCCGCCGTCAGTTCCGATTGCGGCAGAAGGCGCGCCGCACCCTGTGACGCAAGGCAGCGGGCATTGACCATCTGGTGGTCATCGGCGGCAAAGGGAAACGGCACCAGGACGGCACACTTTCCCGCGGCGGCCAACTCCGCCAGGGTTGAAGCGCCCGCGCGGCAAATAACCAGGGAAGCCTGAGACATGGCCCGTGGCATGTCGTCGATAAACGGCCGTACCTCCCACCACGCCGAGCCATACCGGCGACAGGACTCAAACTCAGCGGTGCCCGTCTGATGAATCACCCGCAGGTCGGGGATCTGTTCCCTCAGCCTGGGGATCGCTTCGATGGCCGCCGCGTTGATCGCGCGGCTTCCCTGGCTGCCTCCGAAGATCAGGAGAGTGAAACCCGGCGGTGGCGGCGCGCACGCCTGAAAGAATTCCCTGCGCACTGGAATTCCGGTGAGGCGGGTTTTTTCACCAAAGTAACGGCGCGCCTCCGGAAAAGCCACCGCCGCGAGCCGGATGCTGCGCGACAGCCAGCGGTTGGCCAGTCCCGGCCTGGCATTGGGCTCTACAATCATGGAGGGAGTCCCCAGCAGGGTCGCAGCCAGGAGAACGGGACCCGAAGCGTACCCCCCCACCCCGATCGCCACATGCGGACGGAAGGACCGCGTGATTTGCAGGCAGCGCAGCAGCGATCCGGGCAGCTTCATCAGGTTTCTCAAGAGGCAAAGCGGCGGCACACCCTTCAGTTGAGCCACATCCAACAACTGCAGCGGAATTCCGGCCGGAACCAGAAGCCGCTCCTCCAGCCTGCCGCGCGCTCCCACAAACAGCACTTCATTCCCCGCCATCCGGCTCTTCCACTCCTGCGCCAGCGCAATGCCTATGAAAATGTGCCCTCCCGTGCCTCCCCCGCCTACCAGCAGCCGCAACGGTCCGGTCTGACCCACCTAAGTATCCCCATTCATTCGGTGCGATGGTCCATCCGCGAAGAAATGTTCAACAACAGTCCGACGCTCAACAAGGTTGCCATCAACGAAGATCCACCCAGACTGATAAAAGGCAGCGGAAGACCCTTGTTGGGCATCAGGCTGAGAACGACGCTGGCATGGATGAGCGCCTGAATCACAATCAGATGGGTCAGTCCCAGCGCGAGGTAGCGCTCCAAAGGATCTCGCGCATACCGGGCAATGCGCAGTCCCCGCCAGTAAAACGCCATAAACAGCATCAACACCAGAAGACACCCCCACAAACCCAGCTCTTCCCCAATCACGGCGTAGATAAAGTCAGTGTGGGGCATGGGCAGAAAGAACAGTTTTTGCTTGCCGCCAGCCAAACCGGTTCCCCAGGGCCCCCCGCTGCCCACCGCGATCAGGGACTGGTGGATCTGGTAGCCGATGCCCAGCGAGTGCTCGAAGGGATTCAAAAATGCAAGCATGCGGTTTCGGCGGTAGGAAACGCTGAACACCAGCGCGTACGCCGCCGGGATTACCGCAGCAGCAGCGGCCAGCAAATAGCTCAGCCGGAGACCGGCCGCAAACAATAGAATCGCCGCGGACAGGAGTACGCAGAGGGTGGTTCCCAAATCCGGTTCGTTCAGAATCAGCGCGGCAAAAACGCTCACCACTGCAACGCACGGCAACAGTCCCCGGCGCCAATGATTGACGACCGGCTGTCTGCGGCTGAGATACGAAGCCAGGAATACGATGAGAAACACCTTCACAAATTCCGACGGCTGCAAGGTGATTCCCGGCAGCCGAATCCAGCGCCTGGCGCCATTGACCGGAGGGAAAAAATAGACCGCGACCAGCGCGGCCAGCGAACCCCCAAGCATCCACATCAGCAACCGGGGCGAACCGAGCTTGCTGCAGTTGAGCTTCATGCCGAAGAGCATCAGCAGAATTCCTCCCACAGCAAACACGCTCTGTCTCAGAAAGTAGTAAAAGCCGGCGCCGTGCTCTTCGCGGGCCATCACCATGGACGCGCTGTAGACCATGGCGAGCCCGAAAAACAGAAGGGTCAGGCTCACCCAGAGCAGGATCTTGTCTGACGGAAACGCGCCGGGCTCATCCTGCGGCAGCGAGGCGTGAGAATAGACGGCGCCACTTTCGCGGTTCCCGCCGCCCTGAATTTCCCCAGTCCGGCTCATTTCGCGTTCTTCTCTTTCAGTTCACACACCGCCGCCTTGAAAACCTGCCCCCGTTCCTGGTAGTCGCGAAACATGTCAAAACTGGCGCACCCGGGCGCCAGCAGCACGATGTCTCCAGCCCGCGCCATCGAAAACGCGACCCGCACTGCTGCGCGCATGTCCGCAACACAGCTTGCCGCGATCTGCGCTCCCAGGGCCGACTGAATCTTGGGCGCCGCCTCCCCCAGGAGAACCAGATGGCGGACGCGCCCTTTTGCAATCTCGCGCAGCGTGGCAAAATCAGCGCCCTTGTCCCGTCCTCCCATGATGACAACCAGGGGCTCGCGGAAAGCCTGCAGCGCTTTGGCGGCTGCGTCGACATTGGTCGCCTTCGAATCATTGAAGAATGCAACCCCGGCGACGGTTTCCACCTGCTCCAGGCGGTGCTCCATGGCTTTGAAGTCTCGCACCGCCTCGGCAATTCGCTCCGGCTCGACTTGGGCCGCGACCCCCGCCGCGGTGCAGGCCAGAACGTTTTCCACGTTGTGATCTCCCCGCAGCCGGATGTCACTCAGTGGAAGCAGCGCTGCCTCGCCGTCGTCGGTCCGGATGAAAATTCTCGCGTCTTTTACAAATGCTCCCCGGCATACCGGCCGCTGCCTCCCAAACCAGAGGACTCGCGCGCGAAGAGCCGCAGCCATCGAGGCCACCCGGGCATCGTCTGCGTTCAGAACCGCCACATCGTCCTGCCGCTGATTGGCGAAGATTCTTGACTTGGCGCTCTGATACGCTTTCATGTCTTTGTACCGGTCCATGTGGTCCGGCGTCAGATTCAGCAGGACTGCCACATTGGGGCGGAACTGATCAACGGTCTCCAATTGAAAGCTGGACAACTCGATCGAGTGCCAGCAGGTCTCGTCCTCCGCTTCCACCCGGTCAATCAACGGCACGCCGATGTTTCCGCTTACGAAGGTTTTCCGATACTGCTTTGCGAGGATCAAGCCGATCAGCGCCGTACAGGTGGTTTTCCCATTGGAACCGGTGATCCCGACGGTGCGTCCCTTCAGAAAGCGATAGGCGAGTTCGATTTCCGAGATTACCGGAACTCCACATGCGACCGCCCATCGCACGCTCGGATGCGTGACGGGCACGCCCGGGCTCAGGACCACCAGAACGAGCTTGCCGAACTGCAGCGGCAAGGTCCCTCCCAAACAAAGCTTCACCCGAGAGGAGTCGTGGCCCGCGGCGGCCCATACCTGCCCGATCTGCCCTGACAATTCCGGCTCGTTCTTGTCGTCCGTCACGAGGATGTTGGCGCCCCGCATGAGAAGAAATCGCGCCACAGACACTCCGGTTCTTCCCAGCCCGACCACAAGAATCGACTTGCTCGCCAGATCCATGTCGCATCACCGCAACTTGAGAGTGGTTAAGCTGAACAAGGCGAAGATCAGCGCGAGGATCCAGAATCTAACTACGACTTTGGGCTCTTTCCACCCCCGTAACTCGAGATCGTGGTGAACCGGCGCCATTCGGAAAATCCTTTTGCGGCGCAACCGGTACGACCCCACCTGCATGATCACCGAGAGCGCCTCAACAACGAAAATGCCGCCGATGAACGGCAGCAGCAGTTCCTGCTTGACCAGCACCGCGACGGTGCCGATTGCGCCTCCCAGTGCGTTGGAACCCACGTCGCCCATGAATACTTCGGCCGGATACGCGTTGTACCAGAGAAATCCCAGGGTGGCTCCCGACATGGCCCCGCAAAAGATGGTCAGCTCGCTGGCGTACGTGTTCTTGATGAGATCGAGATAGACGGCAAAAGTGGCGTGAGCGGTCACGTAGGTCAGCACGGTGAGGGCGGACGCCGCAATCACTACTGATCCGGCGGCCAGCCCGTCCAGTCCGTCGGTCAAATTCACCGCGTTGGAACAGCCGACGACTACCAGGACGACAAACGCAATAAAAGGCAGATAGGTTGAGTACCCCACGACATGGAAATCCATGGTGGGGGTGATCTTCTTGAAAAATGGGACGCTCAACTGAAGACTGTAGAGCCCGTGGTGATGGAGCAGAATCAGCACGACCGCCACGGCCAGCGCGGCCAGCACCTGGCAGCCGAACTTGGCACGCCCGGTCATCCCCAGCGACTGCTTGCGCGCCACTTTCAGGTAATCGTCGCGAAAGCCGATCAGCCCGAACAGCAGCATCGATGCCAGCGCAATCCAGACATAGTAGTTCGACAGGTCCGCCCAAAGCACGGTGGGGGCGAGCACGTTGGCCACAATCATCACGCCCCCCATGGTGGGGGTGCCGGCCTTGGTCTGGTGACCTGCCGGCCCTTCTTCACGGATGTACTGTCCGATTTGAAACTGCTTGAGCCGCCGGATCATCCACGGCCCGACAACCAGGCTCAACACCAGGGCAGTGAGCGAGGCGCACGCCGTGCGAAACGTGATGTAGCGAACCACGTTGAGCAGAGTAAATTCCTGGTGAAACTGATAAAGCAGATGATAAATCATGCCGCTTCCATGCAGCCGTAATCACTCACCAGACGCTGCACCACTTTCTCCGTATGCACGCCGCGCGAACCCTTCACCAGCATCAGATCGCCCGAGCGGCACAGCGTTGACGCGAATCCAGCCGCCGTGTCGCTGTCCGGAAAAAAACGGACCTGGGATGCGGGGACGCCGCCATAGCGGGCCCCTTCGCAAATGTCTGCCGCATGCCCCTGAACTCCGATGATCCAGTCAAACCCCATCTCCGCCAGCTCCACACCGGCGGTAAAGTGGTACTCACGGCTGCGGGAACCCAGCTCCAGCATCTCTCCAAGAACCGCAATTCTGCGGGAATATCCGGCCAGTGCCGCGGCCGCGGCCGCGACTTCGCGCAGGGCGGCCGGATTGGAATTGTAGGAATCATCCATCACCGTGGCGGAGACCTTCAAATGCACGATGCGCCCGCGCATGGGCGCCGGGCTGAGGGACCCAGCCGCGGCCGCTATTTCTTCCAAAGCCAATCCCAGCAGCGAGCCCGCCGCGGCCGCAGCCAGGAAGTCATAGACGAAATATCTGCCCGCGGCTGGAAGGGTGACGCGGGCTCGAGAGGGCCCCAGCGACAACTCAAAATCAGTGCGGTGCAGATTTATGACCTGGATTTTCTCGGCGCGCACCCCGGCGCCCTGGGAAGTTCCAAAGCTGATTTTCTCGCCACGGAATTCTTCGGCACGCCGGGCCAGAAGTGCATCGTCGGCGTTGTAGATCCAGGTGCCCCGATCCTCAAGGAAATCGGCCAGCTCGGTCTTGGCCTTGGCAATTTCTTCCAGCGATCGGAAAAATTCCAGGTGTACCGGCTGCACATTGGTGATCACTCCGACGTTGGGCTCGGCAATGCCGCAGAGCGCGGTGATCTCGCCGGGAGAGGACATGCCCATCTCCAGGACTGCCACTTCGCTGGTCTCTGGCATGCGCAGCAGGGAGAGGGGAAGGCCGTAACGATTGTTGAGGTTGCCTGGATTGGAATACACCTGGAAGCGGGCATGGAGAATCGACGTGGCGAAAGTCTTGGTCGTGGTCTTACCCGAGCTGCCGGTGACCGCGATCAGTTTCCCGCCCCACTGGCGCCGATACTCCAGCGCCAGTCCCTGCAGCGCCCGGGTCGTGTCGGCCACCAGCAACTGTGAGTTGCTGGGGGAGATCTCCGGCCGCACCCTGGAGACGACCGCCGCCGCGGCGCCCTTCTGAAATGCTGCATAAAGAAAGTCGTGACCGTCAAAGCGCCCTCCCTTGATGGCGAAGAAAAGGTCGCCGGGCTGGAGCGAGCGGCTGTCAATGGAAAAACCGGTAATGGCGGGAAGCCTGGCGCCCACAAGCCTGGCGCCCAGCGCCCGGATCACCTGCTCGGCCGTCATCGCGTCTCCTCCAGAGCCCGGCGCGCCTCCTCCCGGTCTGAGAACGGGATTCTTTGACCGCCCACCCACTGGCAGTCTTCATGACCTTTACCGGCCAGGATCACCACATCGCCGGCTCCGGCCCGATGGATCGCATGTCGGATGGCTTCTCGGCGGTCGGCAATTCTCACGTAAGGCGTGGCGGCCATCTTAAGCGGCGCTTCAATTTCATCCAGGATGACTTCCGGATCCTCACTGCGGGGATTGTCCGAAGTCAGCGCCACAAAGTCGGCGTATCGCGCGGCTACTTCACCCATAAGGGCGCGCTTGCCTCGATCCCGGTCCCCTCCGCAGCCGAAAACCACAAACACGCGTCCCCGAGTGACGGTACGGGCTGTAAGCAGCGCATTCTTCAGCGCGTCATTCGTGTGGGCGAAGTCGACAAAAAGTTGGATGCCTCTGTCATTGGCGATGCGCTCCATGCGACCCGGCACCGATCGCAGGCGGGCGACACCCTTCTGAACCCCGTTTTCCGCCAAACCCATTTCCAGGGCTGCGGCACACGCGCCAAGGATGTTGTAGACGTTGGGAACGCCGATCAGCGGCGATTCAACCAACATGTTATGTTTCCCCGAAAGGCGGAATGCCACGCCATCCGGCCCATAGCCCACATGCTCGGCTCGGAATTCATTTGCGGGATTCAAGCCGAAGCTGACCCTTTCATGGGCGACCTCGCCCCAGAGACGTTCCCCGTAGGGATCGTCCCGATTGATGACGCAGATCGGGGCGCCAAAAGCGGCCTCCGTGAAAAACCGGCGCTTGGCATGGTAGTAGCCTTCAAACGTCCGGTGAAAATCAAGATGCTCGCGCGTCAAGTTAGTGAAAATCGCAGCTTGGAATTGCAGCGCATCGCAGCGGCGCAGCTCCAGCGCATGGGAAGAAACTTCCATGCTGGCAAACTGACAGCCGGCGGCCACCGCATTGCGCAAAAACTGCTGCGTGTCAGGAGACTCCGGCGTGGTGTGCTCGACCGGCGCCGAATCGTCGCCGATGCGCCGCTCGATCGTCCCCAGCATCGCCGTCCTGCTCCCGCAGGCTCGAAAAATCGAGTCCAGCAGGAAGGCCGTCGTTGTCTTGCCGTTGGTCCCGGTCACTCCTACCAGGGCGATCTCCCGGCTGGGGTGGGAATAGAAATTCGCGGCAATTCCGGCCATTGCGGTCCGGTCATGCGCCACTTGAACCCAGGCAGCCGCCGGATGAATCCCCGGGCGCTCGGACACGACGGCCGCCGCTCCCCGCCCCAGGGCCTCATTCACGAACTGGTTTCCATCCGACCGAAAACCGCGGATGGCAAAGAACAGAAATCCGGGTTTGACCGCCGCGGCATGGTAGGCCAGTCCCGTGATCTCCCGGCTTGGCTCTCCCGCGACCCCCTTCATTTCAATCCCTTTCAGCAGTTGAACCAAGTTCAAGCGATGTCCTTGCCCCCAGAAGCTTCGGCGCAGCAGCCCGAAAATTAAAGAATACCTCACACACCGTGTCCCGGGAGACGGTCGATCCAGGCTGGGGACGCTGCGCGACGGCATGGCCGGCGCCGATGACTTTGAGCTTCAGACCGAGCTGCGAACACTGCCGGGCCACTTCACGAACGCTCTTGCCAGTGAAATCCGGAAGCCGGCTACTCACCAGCGGAACCACCACGAAGCCTCTGGCACCGGCGGCCCGCAACTGCGGCTCCTCTCTGAGTGCACTCTGCACGACTTGCCGGATATCGATCCAGTCGCTCTCTTCAGCCGGGCGAGCCTTGGAGGGCGCGCGTTGGGATTGGGCAAACTGCAAGGTCTCCTTTTTCTGGGGTACGCCAAGCTGCACCAGCGAACGCTCCACAATTTCCTTGAACACAGGGGCCGCAACGGACCCGCCGTAAATCGCCCCCTCCGGTTCATCGATCATCACCAGCGTCACGATCGCGGGACTCTCTACCGGGGCAAATCCGACAAAGGAGGCGATGTATCGGGAATGTGAGTAGGCGCCGTCGACAAATTTCTGGGCGGTCCCGGTCTTGCCCGCCGCGGTATACCCGTAGGGTTTGGCCAGTTTACCGGTCCCTTCCTCGATCACCAGGTTGAGGGCGGCGCGGAGCTTGGCCGCCGTGTCCCGGCTGAGCACGCGATGCCGCTTCGGGGAGGGCACCCGAACTGTCTCCCCGTTGGGCGCAAGAACGCGATTTATGACCTGAGGTTGAATCCACTCCCCGCCGTTGGCCACAGCGGCAAAGGCGGAAACCAGTTGGAGGGACGTGACTCCGATTTCCTGGCCGATGGAGATGGCGCCGATGGAAAGACTTGACCAACTCTCCGGAGGGCGCAGCAGCCCGCTCTGTTCGCCGGGAAGCTCCACGCCGGTTGGCTCGCCGAAGCGAAAGCGGCGGATATACTGATACAACCTTTCTTCTCCAAGTCTGAGCCCGAGCTTGATGCTCCCGACGTTGCTTGACTTTGCCAGAATCTCGTTGAAGGTCAGCATGCCATAGGAATTGTGGGCTTCGCGGAACACCTTGCCGCCCAGAGAAAGTGTTCCCACGGCACAATTGATCCGCTCCTCTGGGGTGACCACCGCTTCTTCCAGCGCAGCCGAAGCGGTCACGATTTTGAAAGTGGAGCCGGGCTCGTAGCTATCCAGAATGGCGCGATTGCGCCTTGCTTCCTGTGAAGCCGCGCCATACTGATTGGGATTGAACGTCGGATAGGATGCCATGGCCAGTACTTCACCCGTGTGGGCGCGAACCACGACTGCCGCGCCGCCGGCCGCGTGAAACTTCTCGACTGCCCCGGCCAGCTGCTGCTCGGCGATGTATTGGATGTTCTTGTCCAGATTCAGTACGACGATATTGCCCGCATGTGAATCGGGGTCGGGGACTCCAAACAGAATATGCCGCTTTGCATCCCTGGTGACGGCAACCGTCTTGGTATCCCCACGAATCTCGCCGTCCAGCAAGAACTCAATGCCGGCAAGACCGGCGTGGTCAACGCCTACAAAGCCGACTACATGGCTGGCGAGCTCATGATTGGGGTAAAAGCGCTTGCTTTCTTTCTGAAAGTACACCCCCGGCAACGCCAGGGCCCGGACCTGCTCCGCTTCGCGAGGGGTTATTTTCCTTTTCACGTAAACAAAAGGCGCGCCCGAGGTGAACTTCTCCACCAAGCTCTCTTCCTCAAGACCCAGGATCGAAGCCAACTGGCGGGCGGCAAGCCGAGCATCCTTGAGTTCTTTGGGATGCGAATAGACTGAGTCGAGGCTGAGGCTGACGGCAAGTTCCTCCAGGTTCCGATCCAGGATGTCGCCGCGACGCGGAGTGATCTGGACATATCCCTGCTGTTGCTGCCGGGCCTTTTGAAGAAAAGCGCGGTGCTGGAAAACCTGGAGCTGCACCAGGCGCGCCACGATAATGAGCGCCCAGAGTAAAACCACTGCCGCCAGGAAAAACAGCCGGTGTGGGTTCAATTGGTTTTCCATGAGGAGCGCCTGCTTCGAGGTTGGGGCCAGGTTTGTCACCGAACCGCTACCCTCAGGAAGCGGCACGGAATTTCAATGAGTTGGCGCGCCGCTTGCTGCCGCGCGCAGTTTCGAAACGAACTTTGGGCGAAACCTTACCGGACAAAACGCTTGGACCCGTCCCAGAGCGGAAATTGCGGGGTCGGATTCCGGCCAGTTCTGATCGGGATTTCCTCGCCAGTCGTCCTACCGCATCGTCATTGACGTGTCTCCTTGGATGGAACCCGCGGAGGGGCCTGCGACTCCGCCAGAATTTGCTGGGCAGGAAACACCTCTGCGTCCTGGATGAAAATGACCTGGGCTGAACTGGCCGGAATCAGTCCTAGCTGATTGCGAGCATACTGATCGATACGCTGCGGGGACGTGTAGGCGGCTTGTTCCAGCAACAGCGCCTGGCGCTGTTCCCGCAAAACGGCATTCTCGCGCTTCAACTCCTGAATCTGATAGCCGAGGGCAATGATCTCGGAATGAACCCAAGGATAGGTGATCACCAGCGCCGCCATGGCCGCGGCCAGCATCAGATACCGGCAGGTCTCGCCCAGGCGGATCTGGGCCGCTGGGTTCACCGTAATCCGATTGCAAATCCGCTGCCGATGATAGTCCTTCATCGCTCCATCTCCCGGGGGGCTTCACCGGGTTCCCGCCCCCGACAGAAACCTTTACCCGGCTTGGCCCTGGTGCTGGATGGAAACGCCGGGCCAAAAAGGCAAGGCAGTACAAACAATTAAGATAATGGGTCCCGCAGCTCAGAGCTTCTCCACCGAGCGAAGCCTGGCGCTGCGGGACCTTGGATTCCGGTGTACCTCCTCCTCCGTCGGTCTCACCGGTTTCCTTGTCAATAACCGAACCACCTGCTTTTTTGGGCAGCTACATTCTTCGGCGGGACGAAAACAGACACACTTCCCGCCCAGCAGATTGAATTCGGTCTTAACAATTCTGTCTTCCAGGGAATGAAAGCTGATGGCCACCATGCGGCCGCCGGCCTTGAGAAAACTCACGGCATCCCCTATGAAATTCTTTAAATTCCCCAATTCGTTGTTGACGGCAATGCGCAGCGCCTGAAACACACGAGTCGCCGGATGAATATGCCGGTTTACAAAGCCGGCCACGGATTCGACGATTCGAGCCAGTTGCCCGGTCGTTACAATCGGCTCGGTCGCCCGCGTCTCTACAATGCGCCGCGCAATCCGGCGAGATTTTCCCTCTTCGCCGTACTTAAAAAAGACATCCGCCAGTTCCTTTTCCGAAAGCTGTCGAACCAGATCGGCCGCCGTAAGCTTCTGCGTTGTATCCATCCGCATATCGAGGGGACTTTCAATCGCAAAACTGAAGCCACGTTGAGGGGACATCAATTGGAGGGAAGAGACCCCGAGGTCCAGAAGGATGCCATCGACCCCGGAGACGTGGAGGTTTTTCAAGACCAGAGGCAGGTTTTTGAAATTTTCGTGGAAAAGCTTAATGCGGCGGCCGTTGGTTAACCGTTCCCGTGCCAGCTGTAAAGCGTGGTCGTCACGATCCAGACCAATCAAGGATCCTTCTGGACCGATTTCCCTGAGAACGGCTTCAGAGTGACCACCCAGGCCAACAGTACAATCGACATACGTTCCACCGCGCTTGCACGCCAGGTACTGAATCACTTCAGCAAGCATCACCGGGGTGTGGAGCGCGGTTGTAAACATCGCTGTAATCTTTCCCTGTCGCTAGAGTCCAAGATCCGCCAATACTTCCGCATCCTTGTCAGTGTAAGGATCGGCCTGCAGCAGTTTGGTGAATCGTTCGTTGTTCCAGACCTCCAAATAGCTCAGGTTGCCCATGACCGCCACTTCGCCGTTCATGCCGGCTCCCTGCCTGAGGAGGGGTCGAATGAGAACCCGTCCCTGCTTGTCCATCTGCGCCAGTTGGCCGTAGTAATTGGCGTTTCTAAGGAACTTTACCTTTTCCGGTTTCATCTTTGGCGGTGCGGACAGCTTGGCCTCAATTTCTTCCCATTCCGAAAGCGGATAGACAAGCACGTTGTTGCCTGTGAGGCTGGTGACGTACAGATCCACCCCGTACTTGTCCTCAATGAACTTGCGAAATTCCGCGGGGATCTTGATCCGCCCCTTTTCGTCAATCTTCGCCGGAAAGTTTCCCCGCAGCATCTCACACCCGATTCAACGGTCAACAGAATGCCAAAATTTTTACAGGTTTCAGACCGCTTTACTCTACTTTGGTCCAATCTAGTCCACAAGAGAATAGGACGAGGTTGCAGGCGAGTCAAGCATTTTTTTTCAATCGCTTCACGCCCGCATCGCGCCCCCGGCAAGCAGGTAAGACTGGATCGGGCCGCGACGGGGTCGGCCGCTCAAGCCCGGGTTTCCTCCCTCGCGTGCTCCTCTGGTACTATGACCGCGTCCTGGCGCGCCTTTTTTGAGACTGCACCGGCGGTCGGGAGAACACGGCTTGAAGGCAGGGATCACTTGAAAGCAGGGATCATAGGTTACGCCCAGTCGGGAAAGACAACGCTTTTCAATATCCTGACTCAAGCCGGCGCGCGAACCGGTTATGCGGGAAAGGATGAATTCAATGTCGGCATCGCCCGGGTGCCCGATCCCCGCCTCAGCAAGCTTTCAGAAATGTTCCGCCCCCAAAAGACGACTCCAGCCACCATCGAATATGTCGATCTTCCCGGCGTCGCGAAAGGAGAATTCAAGACCGCCTCGCAGCTGAACAGCCTCAAGACCGCCGATGCCCTGGTCCACGTCGTCCGCGCCTTTGAAGACGCCGGAAATCCGCACCCGGAAGGCTCGATCGATCCGGCGCGAGACGTGGCAAACTTCGAGCTGGAGATGATCTTCGCGGATCTGGCAGCGGTGGAGAACCGGCTGGAGCGCCTGGAAAAGGAACTGAAAAAATCAAAGACCGCCGACCTGGAAAGCGAAAACAAGCTGCTGCAGCAGCTCAGGAGCCATCTGGAAAACGAGAAGCCGCTGCGCGAACTGGAGATGGGACCGGAACAGATGAAGCGCATGCGCGGGTTCGCCTTCTTGTCCATGAAGCCGGAAATCATCGTTCTCAATCTTTCCGAGTCCGACATCCGGAGCATCGACAGCGCGGTTGAGAAGTTCAACCTTGCATCCTGGACCGCGCGGCCGCGCCTTGGGTTTTCAACCGTCTGCGGGAAGATTGAAGCTGAGATCTGCGAGCTCCCGCCGGCGGACTCGCCAGCATTTCTCGAGGCGCTGGGTTTTGCCGAACCGGGGTTGAACCGGGTCATCCGGGACACCTACCGAATCTTGAACCTGATCTCCTTCTTTACCGTGGGAGAAGATGAAGTGCGCGCCTGGACAATTCAGCGCGGAACGCCGGCGCAAAGAGCGGCCGGTGAAATCCATTCCGATATCGAACGAGGATTTATTCGCGCCGAGGTGGTCAGCTGCGCCCACCTGATCGCCGCCGGATCCATGGCGGCGTGCAAGGAAAAGGGCCAGATGCGACTGGAGGGGAAGGAGTACGTCGTGCAGGACGGGGACGTCATCAATTTCAGATTCAACATATGAAGTTCTCCCAGTGTGCCGGCGCGCCAGGACAGAGTGGGTACGCTGCCTCCCGCGGGGGGCCGCCGCGCGCCGCGATGCAGATCCTGAAATTTTCCGGCCGCGCCGGCGCGCCCGCGCCTTTCCTCCGGCCAAACGCCTGAGACACGCCATGCCACAACATCTTTATCCGGTGCTTGCTCTGGGGTTGGTTGCCGCAGGCGCAAATATTCTGGGCGGCTACGTCGTGTCCTATCAGAAGGTAGGAAGCCGCCTGCTGCTGTGCATCCTGGTCGCGCTTGGAGCCGGCTTCCTGCTGGCTGCCACCTTCGTCGTGGTGCTCCCGGCGAGCATGGCTCTCACGCCGCGCACCCCCTGGATTCTCCTGGCCGGTTATCTTTTCGTGCAGTTTTTTCAGCACACCGTCGCTCCGCATTTTCATTTCGGAGAGGAAACGCACCTGGAACGTCACAAGCGGGCTCATGTGGGATACGTCGCCGTGCTGGGAATGGCGTTGCACGCCTTTTTCGACGGCACGCTGATTGCCTCCGGCTTTCTCATTTCCAGCAGGATCGGGGCCCTGCTGTTTGTTGCCGTGCTGTTGCACAAGATTCCCGAGGGTTCCACTGCGGCCTCCATCATGCGCGCGGCCGGCCAGAGCCCCCGGGCCGCCCGCTTTTCCGCAGAGATGATTGCGTTAGCTACTTTCCTGGGCATTGTGTCTCTGTCCTGGACGGCAGGCATTGTGACTTATGCGCTTCCGTTCAGCGCCGGAGTCACTCTTTACGTGGCTGCTTCCGACCTCATCCCGGAAGTCAACAAGGAGGAACGGGTCTGGGTGAGCGGGGTGGTATTTTTGGGGGCGCTGCTCTATTTTCTTACCGATTCCCTGCTGGATTCCCTGCTATAAAGTAGACGGCTCAAGCAAGGTAACTCATGACACTGGAAACCTGACCCATGAAATGGTCTGAGGCCTTCATCCCTACCTTGCGGGAGCTTCCCGCCGATGCAGAGGTCAAGAGCCATCAGCTGCTTCTGCGTGCCGGGTTTGTTCGCCAATTGGGCGCCGGAATTTACTCCTATCTGCCATTGGCGCAACGCGTGATGGAGCGTATCGCGCGAATCATCCGCGAAGAGATGAACCGAATCGGCGCGCAGGAGTTTTATCTGCCCGCCCTGCATCCGGCGGAAATCTGGAAGGAAAGCGGCCGGTGGGGCGTGATGGGTGACAACATGTTTCGGCTGAAAGACCGCTACCAGCGCGAGATGTGCCTGGGAATGACGCATGAGGAGATTTTCACGGGGATCATTCGCGACTCGGTGCGGTCCTACCGGGAGCTTCCTCAGATCTGGTACCAGATCCAGGTAAAATTTCGGGATGAACCCCGGCCCAAGTCCGGCCTGCTGCGCGTGCGCCAGTTCATTATGAAGGACAGTTATTCCTTCGACGCCGACTGGGAAGGACTGGACCGCAGCTACCAGAAGCACTACCAGGCCTACTGCGCCATCTTCCAGAGGTGCGGGCTTAAGTATATCGCTGTCGAAGCTCACAGCGGCGCCATGGGAGGGTCCGGTTCTCAGGAGTTCGTTGTCAGATCAGATGCCGGCGAGGACTCCGTGGTCTCCTGCCCCGCCTGCGGTTACGCCGCCAATCTGGAGAAAGCCGCCACGCTGGCGCCGCCCTTGGCTGACGCAGCGGTTGACCTGGAGCCGGAGTTGGTGCACACGCCGGGACAAAAGACCATCGCCCAATTGACTGAGTTCCTGAAGATCAGCCCGGCACAGCAGATGAAGTCGGTCGTATACATGGGCGATGGCGCCCCTCTGCTGGCGCTGGTGCGGGGAGATCATGAAGTGAATGAGGCAAAACTGCAGTCGGCAGCCGGCGCCGCCGAGTTGCGCCCGGCTCACGGTGAGGAGATCCGCCGGTTCTTTGGCGCCGATCCCGGCAGTCTCGGCCCGTATCGCCTCAGCGGTGTGAGGCTTCTCGCCGATACGGCGCTGCGTGGCCGCAGAAATCTGGTCAGCGGCGCCAACCGCGACGACTATCATTACCGGAACCTCACTCCTGACGAAGATTTCACCCCGGAGTACTGTGACCTGCGCAGCGCTCAATCCGGGGATCTTTGCGCCCTGTGCCGGCAGCCCGTGGAGGTTTTTCGCGGCATGGAAATCGGACATATCTTCAAGCTCGGCCTCAAGTACTCCGAATCCATGGGAGCGCATGTGCTCAACGAAGCCGGGGAGAGGATCCCGCTGGTCATGGGCAGCTACGGAATCGGCCTGGAGCGAATCCTTTGCGCCGCCATTGAACTTTACTCCGATGAGGATGGAATAGTCTGGCCGGAAAGCATCGCTCCCTTCGACGTCGTCATTTCCCAGGTCAACAGCTCCGACTCCGGGCAGACCCGCGTCGCCGGCGAGTTTTATGCGCAGCTTGAGGCATCCGGTCTTGACGTGATCTGGGATGAACGCCGCGAGCGTCCCGGGGTAAAATTCAAGGACGCAGATCTGGTCGGAATCCCGTATCGCATCACCGTCGGCAACAGGATCAAGGAAGGAAAGGTGGAGATTTTCCGGCGCGCAGACCGCAGCCGGCAGGAGTGTCAAGTCGGCGACGCGCTGCAGAAGCTGGCCGAGCTTCGCGAGGCAAGGCAGACGTGACACCTGATCTGGGTCCTTCAGATTCCAGCTCGTCGGCTTGCGGAGCGGCGGTCGAATATCCCGATGGGCGGTCAATTCCTTCCAGGCCGCTTCAAACTGCGAGAAATGGAGGAAGGGTGGGATGCCCGCGACCCTCTGATAAACTGGTGTCCAGAAAATCACTGGACAGTCGCTGCTGCTCGGTTTTGTATCAGAAAGGCATAAAACGGCTGCCCTGTTAACTCGGGACACGACCGGAGGGGATCATTCGCGGATCAGGCGCCCTGGGGGCGAGAATGAAAGACCCCCAGCCTGCTGATGACCGACAGCGGATGGCTGATGGCTGAACGCCGATGGCTGATGGCTAAACGCGGATGGCTGACGGCTGACAGCGGATGGCTGACGGCCGAACGCAGATGGCTGGCGGCTGAAAGGACGGAAAATGAACCATCTGAAAATGAACCTGGGGCAGCGCGACCCGGAGATCGCTGAGGCGATTGCCAGCGAAGCGCGACGCCAGCACACCCACCTGGAACTTATCGCGTCGGAAAACTTCGTGAGCGAGGCGGTCCTGCAGGCGCTGGGCTCGGTTTTCACCAACAAGTACGCGGAAGGCTATCCCGCCAAACGCTACTATGGCGGTTGCGAATTCGCGGATCGAGTGGAAGCGCTCGCGCTCGAGCGCGCCAAGCTGTTGTTTGGCGCCGACCATGCCAATGTGCAGCCGCATGCCGGCACCCAGGCCAACATGGCGGTTTATCTGGCCGCGCTCCAGCACAGGGACAAGGTGCTCGGCATGAATCTGTCCCACGGGGGACACCTTTCACACGGCCACCCTTTGAACTTTTCCGGCAAGATGTTTCACATTGTCGCTTACGGCGTCAGCCGCGACACTGAGACGATCGACTACGACGAGTTGCAGCGCCTTGCGGAACGGGAACGGCCCAAGATGATCATCACCGGAGCCAGCGCGTACTCGCGCATTATCGATTTCAAGCGGGTCGGGGAGATATCCCGCTCCATAGGCGCGGTTCACATGGCAGACATCGCTCACATCGCCGGCATGGTGGCGACCGGGCTCCATCCGAGTCCGGTTCCCCACGCAGAGTTTGTCACGAGCACCACCCACAAGACCCTCCGCGGCCCGCGCGGAGGAATGATCCTGTGCCAGGAGTCGCGCGCCAAGGATCTGGACCGAACTCTTTTTCCGGGTATCCAGGGAGGGCCGCTGGTGCATGTCATTGCGGCCAAGGCGGTCTGCTTTCTGGAAGCGCTGCAACCTGATTTCAAGCACTACCAGCAGCAAATCATCCGCAACGCGGCTGCGCTGTCCCGGGCCATTGCTGCGGCCGGATTTCGCGTTGTTTCCGGCGGGACCGACACTCACCTGTTCATCGTGGACGTGTTTGCGCGCGGCATCACCGGCAAACAGGCGGAAGAAGCCCTGGATCGCGCAAATATCACGGCCAACAAGAACGCGATTCCTTTTGATACGAATCCTCCATTTGTCGCAAGCGGGATCCGGATCGGGACGCCCGCACTGACGACTCGTGGGATGGGAGAACCGGAAATGGAGGAAATCGGCGAGTGGATTGCCTATGTCCTCCAGGACATTCAGGACTCATCACGACAGGTGAAAGTAAAGGAGAAGGTTCTCCACCTGTCACAACGTTTTCCGCTGTACCTGTCGCGCCAGGTGGTGGCCGGTGGGTAGCGGGGAGCAGGGGTAGCTGCGGAAGGCGGAAGAAGGCAGAAGGCAGCCACAAGCCATGAACTACCAGTCAATCTTCGGACCCAAAGGAGCCTTGGCAAGTCACCACCCCGGCTTTGAATTCCGCCCCAGTCAGGTGACCATGGCCGATGCGGTCGACTCGGCCATCCGCGACCGGCATCATCTTTGCGTGGAAGCCGGAACCGGGACAGGCAAGACGCTGGCGTATCTGTTCCCGGCGATTGCAAACAGAAGGCGGACGGTCATCAGCACCGCCACCAAGGCGCTGCAGGAGCAGCTTTTTTTCAAGGACATTCCGTTTTTGCAGCGCACCATGGCGCCCGATCTCAAAGCGATCTGCATGAAGGGGCGCAACAACTACCTTTGTCTGAAGAAGCTGGAAGGACACATGCAGAATCCGACGCTCCTCCCTGGAGAACGGGGCGAACTGCTGCAGGCCCTCGATGGATGGGCCCGCAAGACCGAGACGGGTGACCGCGCCGAATTGGACCTTTTGCGCGAGGATGACCCGTTTTGGAGAGACCTGGATGCGCGCCGGGAAACCTGCCTGGGACAGAAGTGCCTCCATTACGAGGCTTGTTTCATTACCCGGATGCGCCAGCAGGCTTTCGGCGTCGACCTGATCGTGGTCAACCATTCGCTGTTTTTCGCCGATCTGGCGCTTCGCCGACAGGGAGTCGGGGGCGTCCTGCCGGACTATGCCGCGGTCATTTTCGATGAAGCCCACGAGGTTGAAGATGTGGCGACCAGTTTCTTCGGCCGCCAGATCAGTAACTACCGGTTCCAGGACTTCGACCGGGATCTCCAGGTTGCATTCCAGCCCGAGCGCCCTGTGCTGCGTACCGGGGCGCAGGCACTGGATGCAGTGCGGCGTCTTCTCGAAGCCTTTGAAAACGGCGGGACGGAGCAGCGGCAGAGCATCCTCCCCATAGTCCGGCGCTCCGATTTTCCGAAACTTCTAGCTGCAGTCGAGGCTCCGCTGCAGCTTCTGATCGCAAAAATGGGGAAGATGACCCGCCGCACCGAAGAGCAGGAAGCCTTGGGGTCCCGGGCCGGGGAACTTCTTTCTGACCTCGTTTTCATTTGTCGGGGTGAGGATCCGGCCTACGTCTACTGGTCGGATCGCAAGGGTCGAGGAATCTTCCTCAACGCATCGCCGATCGATCTCGCCCCGATTTTATCGCGGGAGCTTTTTGACCAGCCGATCAGCGTGATCCTGACGTCGGCAACTTTGAGCACGGATGGAAGTTTCCGTTACGTCCGCGACCGGCTGGGCATTCGGGAAGCTGAGGAGCTGGTTTTGGGCTCTGAGTTTGACCTCAGTTCCCAGTCCGTCCTGTACATCCCCGATCTCCCCGAACCTCGCGAGCAAGGGTACCTCCAACGCGCCTGCGCGGAAATCCAGAAGGTGCTGGAAGTGTCGCGCGGACGCGCCTTCCTCCTGTTCACCAGCTTTTCTCAGATGGAAAAGTGCTACCAGCAGCTTGCGCCGGCGCTGCCCTTTCCCCTTTTCAAGCAGGGGGACCTGCCCAAGAACCTGCTGCTGGAGAAGTTCAGGAATACGTCTTCGGCCGTATTGTTCGCCACCGCAAGCTTCTGGCAGGGTGTGGATGTGCAGGGGGAAGCACTGAGCTGCGTCATAATTGACAAGCTGCCGTTCGCAGTGCCGACCGATCCGGTTGTGGCGGCACGACTGCACTATCTGAAAACCCAGGGAAAAAACGCATTCGAGGAATACAGCGTTCCCCAGGCCATCATACAGTTGAAGCAGGGATTGGGCCGGCTCATTCGCAGCCGGCAGGACCGTGGCATTCTCTCGATCCTGGACAGCCGGATCCTGACCCGCACCTACGGAAAGCACTTCCTGAGAAGCTTGCCAAAGTGCCCCATAATCGATAACATTAAGGCGTTGAGCAACTTTTTTGAAGCCCGGTAATCTTGAATTTGAGGGAAGTTTCATTTATTTCTCATCATCCCTTCAGGAGGAATTTTTCAATGGCCACATTCACAAAGACCGTTGGCCGCTTGGCGGCATTGTCGGTTATGTTGGGATTAGGTCTTGTCGCTCCGGTTTTGGGCCAGGTTCGTTCCGTCAAGGGCAAAGTCTTGGACGAGCAGGGAAACCCCATCGTGGAGGCAAGAGTCACCATCAGCGGCATGGACATGAAGCGGAACTATACGACCAAAACAAACAAGAAGGGCGAGTACTTCTACGGCGGTCTGGCTGCCGGTCGCTATTACGTTGGAGCGGAGGCGGAGGGATTTCAGTGTGATTTTGCCCAGGGAATCTCGCCGGCCGCCAACGATCCTTCAAATGTGGACTTCACTTTGAGGAAGGGGGGCTGTCTCAAGCTGCCCTTTCTCATGACGGAAGAAGAAAAGCAGAAGCTGCTGGAGCAGCAAGAGGAGGCCAGGAAGCTGCAGGCCGCAGCAGGAGCGGTTAAGGCGGATTTTGAGACGGGACTGGCTGCCGCGCAGGCCGGCAATTATGACGGGGCGATCGAGTCCTTCAAGAAAGCTCTGGAGAAGGATCAGACGCAGCCCTATGTCTGGGCAAACCTGGCCGATGCCTACGGCAAGAAGAAGAACTATCCGGAAGCGATTGCCGCTTTCAACAAGGCTGTTGAGCTGAAGCCGGACGATTCAAACTTGCTCCAGAACCTCGGCAACATTTACGGCGCCAGCGGAGACACCGCCAAAGCTCAGGAAATGTACACCAAGGCGGCTTCAATGGCTCCGGCGGGAGGCGGCGGAAACGCGGCCGCCTATTACAACCTGGGCGTGACCCATTGGAATGCCAACAAGACTCAGGATGCGATCGACGCCTTCAACAAGGCGCTCGCGGCCGATCCAGCGTACTCGAACTCCAATCCGGAGATTTATTATAACCTTGGCATGGCCTATATCAACGTAGGCAAGACAGATGAAGCTCTTAAAGCTCTCCAGGACTATCTGAAGCTGACATCCAAGGGCAAAAACGCTGAGGACGCCAAGAACTGGATCGGCCTCCTGGGCAAGCAGTAACACCGAACTATTGTCGGGGCGGAGGGCCGACAGGAAGGTAGCAGGGGTGAGCGTTTTTTGCGAACCCCTGGATGACGGGCCCTCCTCACAACAACCCGGCCCCGGCAGGGGCCGGCGGATCAATCGAGAAAACGCTCGTCATACGTAATCCCGCTCCGCCCAAGCAATTCTATCAGCTCATTGCGAAAGCTCCTTCGCCGATGGTGTTCCCTTTGCGTCTGAATGTACCGGCGCACACTGTCTCTGGCCGAGGGACTGACCGTAACGGCTGCATATCCTGTTTGCCAGGAAAATCTCGCAAGGCCCTTCTGCTCATGTAGCCATTGTGACGACCCGGCCTTGAGCTCCCGCATGACGGCAGCCACCGAGTGGATCGGCTTGAGTCCGGCCAGAATGTGGACATGATCGGCGATCCCTCCAGTGGCCAGAGCCATCCCTCCCAGACTACGCAGAATCCCTCCCAGGTAGGCATACAGGTCGGGTTCAAGGCAGTCAGTGATAGCAGGGCACCGGTTCTTGGTGCAGAAGACCAGGTGGTATTGAAGCTGGAAATACGTCGAAGGCACATCCAGCAGAACCGGGTCTGGATAGAAA
>JACQGG010000021.1 GCA_016199665.1 Acidobacteriota bacterium
CGTAGCGGCCGCCAGAGTTGCAGCCGAGGGCGTCAGCCCTCGGTTGTCGGTCCCCCCAGTCAAGACGAGCCGCGGAGCGGCGAAAGGCATCTCGACTTCCAGGTTTGCAAATTCCCGAGCCGGCCGCGCAGCGGCGGCCAGATTCTAATGGCAGGCCGACTCCACTCATTGTCCTGCCCTTACTTTGGATTCGGCTTTTCCTGATTTTCCTGTTTGGGATTTTCCTGTTCCAGTTCCTTTTGTCGCTTTCTCACCATTTCCTGGAGCTCCCCGATATGCTCCTGGGCCTTCTGGTTGCCGAGCGCCATTGACCTGCCCATCAACTCCGGAAACAGTTCGAGCACCTTCTGTCCGATCTTGGTCCGATAGAACGCCGAGATTTCCTTCAGTTCACTCTCGGTAAAGGCGTCGGTATAGAGATGGAGAATGTCGTCCTTCAGGTATTCCCAACTGGCATATTTTGTAAAGAATTGCCGCATGATCGCTTCCAGGGGGGCCAACTGAGGATTCTGCATGAACTCGAGCTTGAGTTCGTCTTCAACGCTCCCATTGATCACTTTTTCCGTCTGCAGCACATCGAGAAGCTCCCTGGCGGCCTGGACGTGGGTGGATACGGGCTCGGTTTGTGCCAGGCTTGCGCCCAGCGGACTTAACATGAAAAAAAGCGCCAAGTAAACGGATCGCATCGTTGTATTCCTCCACTTTTCCGAGTTTAGCCGTGAACCAGACCAGGCGCCCACAGGCCGTTAAGAGGGTAAAGCAAAGCGCGGCGCGCCCGGCGCCGAACTGGAAATAGCCTTCTGTCAGTAGCGAGTTACCCTTCGGTGTTCTGCATCATCTTACTCGTTGGCCCCGATTGGGCCAACCGGAAAGTGGTGGCTGTTTATAGTCGACCCAATTGGCAAATCGCCAGATCGAAAATCGCAGCTCGCAACATCGAAGGAACTCCCGCTGTCTCTGCCTCTTTTCATATTCGGCTTTGCGCCGAAATTCGGTAAGATAACTTATCCACACAGGGCCAGACGCCCGGATCAGATTTTGGTCAAACCAGGAAAGGAGAGTATGTCGCGGCAGGGAGACGCAAAGGAGAAACGCCAGCTCGTCAATTTCCTCTTTTACAAGGCGGATCCCGCCTGGAGACGCCTTCCGGAGGCGCAGAAAGAAAAGGGGAGGCAGGAGTTTTTGCAGACGATGGAGCAATACCAGGAGGATATCATCCTGGTGACTTACTCGCTGGTGGGTGTACGCTCCGACTCGGACCTGATGCTGTGGCGCATTGGATACGACATGGACCGGCTGCAGTGCATGGCCGCCGAGTTGTCCAGGACCGGCCTGGGGTGTTACCTGAACACCGCCTACTCCTATCTGGCGATGACCAAGCGGAGCGTTTACGTGGACAGGCACGTCCATGAAGGTCAGGAGGGGAGCCGCATGCGGATCGTGCGACCGGGAGTGGCCAAGTACCTTTTCGTTTATCCGTTTGTGAAGACCCGTTCCTGGTACTTGCTCAGCCAGGAGGAGCGGCAGAAGATGATGGACGTTCACATCACGATCGGCCACAAGTATCCCGGCGTCAAGCTCAATACGACGTATTCGTTTGGTCTGGACGACCAGGAATTTGTCGTGGCATTTGAGACCGACCAGCCTGAGGACTTCCTTGACCTGGTGATGGCGCTGCGTGAAACGCAGTCAAGCCTTTACACACTTCGCGACACACCCATCTTCACCTGTGTTCGCAGAGACGCCGCCGAGGCGCTGGCTCTCCTGGGATAGACTGGCCGGCCGTGGAATTGGCAGCATGTCGGATTCAGCAGGGAAGACTCGACGAGGCGATTCCATGGCTGGACAAGGCTCTCGCAGCGCCCCGCAGCGGAGATGCGACGCGGGCGACCGTTGCCTTCCTGGAGTCGCGGCCGTCGTCTCATGAATAAGTATCTCGCCATTCTGGCCCTGTACTCCCTTGTTCTGGTTGCACTGGGTCTTGCTGTTTCCAGACGGGTAAAGAAAAGCTCCGACTTTTTTGTCGCGGGCCGAAGTCTGGGATCCGGCCTCATATTTTCCACCTTCTTGGCCGCCAATATTGGAGCCGGCTCCACAGTGGGGGCCACCGGACTTGCATACCATGTGGGCGCGTCTGCGTGGTGGTGGGTCGGTTCGGCGGCGGTGGGCTGCCTGGTCCTCGCCTTTACTGTGGGTCCAAGGATCTGGGAACTGGCCACCCGGAACAATTTTTACACGGTCGGCGATTTTCTTGAGTGGCGGTACAGCCGCCGGGTGCGCATTGCCGTGGCGCTGCTTCTATGGGCCGGCGCGCTGTCTATCCTGGCGGGACAGTTGATTGCCATTGCCTGGATACTCAATGTTGTGGCCGGTCTCTCCAAGACGGTTGGATGCCTGCTTGGTGGCGCCATCGCCATCACTTACTTTACCGCCGGGGGATTAACTTCGGCGGCATGGGTTAACGTGCTGCAGTTGTGCGTGAAGATGAGCGGGTTCATGCTGGCTGCGCCGCTGGCTCTGTCGGCCGCGGGCGGATTGCCGAGTGTCGAGGCCGGCCTGGCTCGGCATCTGCCGCCCAGTTTTTTCGACTACGCCGGAGCCGGCCTGAGAGGCGTCGCCGGTTACCTGCTGTTGCTGGCGCCATCCTTTATTGTCTCTCCCGGACTGCTGCAAAAGCTGTATGGAGCGCGGGACCGGAAAGCCGTGACCTGGGGAGTGGCGCTGAACGGTTTGGCCATGGTCGCCTTTGCCTTTGTTCCGGTGATGCTGGGAATGGTTGCCGCTGCCAAATTCCCGGGCCTGCAAAACCGGGAACTGGCCCTGCCGATGGTCATGACCCAGGTGCTTCCTTTCTGGGTCGGGGCGTGGGCTCTTGCCGCGGTTTTCTCGGCGGAATTAAGCGCGTCAGACGCAATCCTCTTTATGCTCTCGACATCGCTGGTGAAGGATCTCTATCAGGGCCTGCTGCGGCCGGATGCCTCCGATCGGCAGTTGCTGAGGCTGAGCCGTTTGAGCGCGCTTGGCGCAGGGGCGGCAGGTGTGGCGCTCGCCGTGAGTCTGCCGTCCATTATCAGCGCGCTGTCGATTTTTTACACGCTGGTGTCGGTGGCGCTTTTTGTGCCGGTCCTTGTCGGGCTGTATTCGAGTCGTCCGGGGAGCCGCGCCGCAATGGCGGCGATTCTTACGTCGGTGGCCGCAACGGCACTGTTGCAGTTTTACACGCAAGGCCGTGGAATTTATGGACTGCCTCCGGTGGCTTTCGGAATTGCCACCAGCGCCGGAGTCATGGCGCTGTGGAACGCAACCGGACAAAGGCGCCGGGAGGGAAACTAGCGTCCGGCCTGGAGCGCCTTCAGGATTGCGTCGGTCATTTCCTGAGTTGAAGCCGGTTTTCCGGTCGGCTGCAGGTCCGCGGTGCGGTAACCGGCTCGGAGCGCGCTGCCGATGGCTTGCTGTACGTTTGCCGCTGCGGCCGGCAGATTCAGGGTATGCTCAAAAAGCATCCCGATGCAGGCGATGGAAGCGATCGGATTGGCGATTCCCCGGCCGGTAATGTCCGGCGCGGTTCCGTGCACCGGCTCATAAAGCGCACGGCCGTTTCCCAGGCTGGCCGAGGGGAGCATTCCCAGCGATCCGGCGATCACCGCCGCCTCGTCGGTCAGAATGTCACCGAACATATTGTTGGTCAGCACGACGTCAAAACTTGCGGGGGTGGTCATCAGTTGCATGGCAAAGCTGTCCACGAGGCGGTGGTCCAGTGCCACGTCCGCGTATTGCTTGTGCACGTCGGTGACGACATCGCGCCAGAGTTTTGAAGTCTCCAGGATGTTGGACTTGTCCACACTGGTGAGTTTGCCGCGACGGCGGCGCGCCGCTTGAAACGCGAGGCGGGCGATGCGTTCGATCTCCCCCCGCGTGTACAGTTCCGTGTCGACCGCGCGGTCATTGTTGCGTTCCTTTGGCTGGGCAAAATAAATGCCGCCGGTCAGTTCGCGGAAAAACAGGATGTCCACCCCCTTGATGACCGAGGGCTTCAGGGGCGAACTGTCTTCCAGCGCCGGCCAGGCGTAAACGGGACGCAAGTTGGCAAACAGCCCCAGTTCCTTGCGCAGCGCGAGAAGCGCTCGTTCCGGACGGCGCGACGGGGGCTCGCCCTCCCACTCAGCGCCGCCGACACATCCCAGCAAAACTGCGTCGGATCCCTTGGCGCGCTCCAGGACCGAGTCGGGCAGGCTGACTCCGTGGGCACGGATACTGGCGCCGCCCACGAGATCCTGATGGATCTGCAGCGACACGGAATATTTTTTTGCGCATGCTTCCAAAACGTCAACGGCCGCCGGAATCACCTCGACTCCAACACCGTCACCGGGAAGAACGAGCAGCTTCAATTCAATCATCGGACGCGATCATAGTAGCCTTTCCGCCCGCCGCCAAGTCAAAATTCTGGCAATGAGAAAATCTGGGAAAGCCGCTCGACCCGGACGCCAGGAAAACGGGGATAACGCCGATCGCGGTCGAGCAAGACGGCACGCAGGCCTGCCCTCCGCGCTCCCTGGTAATCCTCCGCGAACGAATCTCCCACGTGCCAGGCCAATTCGGGTCTTGTTCCGGCGCGAACGCATGCTTCGAGGAAGATGCGAGAATCGGGCTTTGCGGCGCGGA
>JACQGG010000225.1 GCA_016199665.1 Acidobacteriota bacterium
GAATTCGGCCGGCGCCGTCTCTGCAGACACTCTCCCAGGCCTGTTGGTGAGCCCGGCTGATGCTCTGGTACCAGGTCAGAGTGTCACGGGCCAGCGCGGGGGCGCCGGCTGGCAGCTCCAGAGTCACGCCGGGCCAGACTCGATTGACCGCAAGACCCTGGAAAGGAAATCTGCGTTTGGCCAGCTCCTGCCCAAAGTACGACGCGTCCCGTGCTGCCTTGGCAGGGGTAGTCACCACTAGGAAACCGGTTATGCGAGGATCGCGCAATAGAGACGCGGTTCGCCTGGCCCGGTCCGCGTACCCTTCTGCGATGCTGAAGAAGACCGAGTAGAAATCCAGAATCTGACGCACCAGTGCGGCTCCAAGCAGCATTTCCACCCGGGAATACAGTTCCACGGACTTCCGGCTCAATGTTGCCAGGGGAGAACGCTCCCAAAATCTGTAAACGCGGCCCACCAACTGAACCAGAGGGGAGGAGACCAGTTGGGTAAAGAACTCCGGCTTGTCCAGGAACTCAAGAGCATGCCGCGACGGGGCCGTGTCAATAACAATGGTCTCAAATCCGTCTTTGAGGGCCTGATCCAGCCGCTCGATGGCCATGAGCTCCTGCATTCCGGCCAGCGACACGGCGAGCGCCTGATAAATGGGGTGCTGGAGCACGGTTTCCGCCTGCTTTGGTTCGGCATACTGCTGGACGGCGCGGTCCAGGGTGGTGCGAACATCCAACAGCGCCGCCCAAAGTTCGCCTTTTGGAGAAAAAACGTCCAACGGGACTTTCTGCTGGCCCGCGCCCGGGGATAAATCAAGAGCCGTCCGGAGACGAAGCGCCGGATCGATGGCCAACACCAGGCACTTTGCGCCCTGAAGGGCCGCCCGCATTGCAGTTGCCGCTGCCAGCGACGTTTTGCCCACTCCGCCGGTTCCCAGAAATATCCGAACTTGCATTACCTCGGGTCCAATGGAATCTGCCGCATCTGCGCCGATATGGCGGCCAGCAGCTCCAGATCTGACTTCCAACTCGGCACGCGGTGAATCAGGTGCAGGGGCAGGCGCAGAGAGGATCGGAGTCCGGCAAATCTCTCCCGCTCGATACGGTGGCGATCCAGCACGAAGGCCAGGTCCGCCCCTTGTTCTTTCAAGAGCGCCGACCAGGCGGCAGTCTCCTGCAGAGCCTGTTCGGGCGCTGACAGCATCGGAGAAACAAGATTGCAGGCGATGCCCGCCGGCGCCATGCGAAGCTCTTTTTGCAGCTTGCCGCACAGTTCCATCGTCTCTTCGATCGCCATTTCCTCCAGCGTCGTGACCGGGAACAACAGCAGATTCGACCGCTCCGAGAAGAACCGTTGCAACTCCTTCCCCCGGGCCGAGAAGGGCCCGCTCAGGTAGGTCTCGAACTGCTGCGACACTCGCAGGGTCTCCAAGAAGTGACCGGTGGCAGGGGCATCCCACAAAAGCAGGTCAAAGTGAGGTTGGGGGTCGCCTTCCGCGCGCCGTGCGGCAAGTTCGTGCAGGCGCGACAAGAAGGCGATCTCCTTGAGTCCGGGCGCCACTTCGATAAGGCTGCGGTAAATCTTGCTGGAGAGGACGGTCCTGGCCAGCAGCTTTGAGGGGAGCTGCCCGGCGAATATCCCGGCCAAAACTTGCCGGGGTTCAATATGAATGACAAAAAGGTTGGCCGCAGCGATGGGGTCGGCCTCTTTGAGCCCATCCAGTGAGATGGAGACGGCCAGCTCCGCAAGCGGGTGGGAGGAAACGACCACGACTTTTCTTCCGCCTTTGGCATGCAGCAGGCCAAGCGAGAGGCTCAGCGTTGTTTTGCCGACTCCTCCCTTGCCGCAAAAAATGACTAAAGGCGTTTGGGTCGATGCCGGAGGCATGTTGTGGGGCAGCGCAAAGGGTGATCGCCCGAAGTTACCAGTCTTTCAAGACATGGCCGAGCCTGCGGCTAGAACCATCATTCCATCCTGACAACCAGAAGAAACAGGAGTACGCCGCAAAGCAGCGCAACCAGACTTCCGGAAAGCTGCAGCATCGGCGCGGCGCCGCGAAACGCGACTTGGAGCGAGAAAACGAGCAAGACCAGCAACATGGAGAATGCAACGACGGCGGCCGTAAATCGGCCCGATCGCTGTTCGCGCGCAGGGTCCTCGCCCGTTTCCACAGTCAGCGAAAGATCGTTGTCTCTGAGCTGCTGTAGCGTCAGTCCGACTTGTCTGGTTGAGGCAAACAGCAACAGCCCTCCCCCGATCAGCCATTCCCGCGCCTTTTCCGCCGACGCCACCTCCGCAAGGTGGAAGCGGAGGATCCGGCCAAACAGGGGCCACAGGCTCTCGTAGATCAGATCAGCCGCCGGCGCGACCTGGCCATTATACCGCCCCCAAATGCCTGCCTGCCGATGGAAAAGCTGAAGAAACAAAGGAACTCTCAGGCCCACTCCCGCCAGAGCGCGCCAATAGTTTTCCATGGCGGTCACGGATTCTGGCGCGTCGGCCCTGATTTTCAAGAGGGGCTGCAACGCCGAGAATTCCTTCCATAAACGCGGCTCGCATTGCCCTCGAACGATTCGCGCCAGCATACGGATTGCCCGGGGCGCATCTCCCGTGGCAAAGGAAGCGGTGTATTGTGTCAGCTCAAAGTTGAATTCCGCGGGCACCGGCACCAGGGCGGGCAAAACGCGAAAGGCAACGCCCCCGTCGTCTGTCATGACGAGGTTGCGGGGATCGGAGTCGGCCGCCACAAATGAAAGCAGCAGGGACTGTTCCAGAAAGCTTTCCGTTGCCAGGCGGAGATCGTCCCGGATCAGGGTGTCATACCGCTTCAAGTCTGCCGCGAGAACCCTCCCGTCCACCCCCTCGTAGGCCAGGACTGTTTCCGATTCCAGCTCCGGGATGGGGCGAGGAATTCGCGACACGCATCCGGAGGGAAGTGTTTGCAGATTCCTGAGGATCGTCCTCTTTCGCGCGATATCGCACTGAACCAGGTGCCACTGTCGGAATTCCTCATGAACAGAGGGCCGGGTGATGGGCTGCTCGATTTCGTCAGCCAGCGGCCGGAGTGCGGCGCAAAAGCGCTTCCATGAACCTTCTTGGAGCAGCCGGGGCGCCTCCTGGAAGATCTCGATGACCGCGCTTCGTCCTCGCCAGGTTCCGCGATAAGACTCCGAGCCGGCAGAAGCATGGAGAAAAGCCAGATCTCGGACAGGATCGCGCAAATCGGCTTTCAGAGACTTGCCGGGGGTCAGATGAAGCCGGGGATAGAAGATCTCCAGCAGTTCGGAGCAGTGGGAACCGGGCAGCAAATCAGCACGTCCGGCGAGGAAGCGCCCGAAGAGCGCAAGCGTCCCTCCGGCCTCTTCCAGAGCAAGCCGGAAACGCGCGCCCCGCGGCAGAGAGGCCAGGCGGGCATCCAACTGCGGAGAGCGTCTAAAACGGGGGACTGCCAAGCCGTACTTGAGCCAGATTGAATCAGCATCGCTTCCCCGGGCAGACCTTTCACCTGCCGCGGCCGGCTCTTGCCGGCGAATCGAAGCGATGGCTCTCAAATAGCCTCCAGCCGCTTACTTGGCCTGCTTGGCCTTGGACTTGGAAAGAGCGCTGGCAGCGGCCTCAGGCTCGATTTTCTCCAGCGTCTCTTCCACAGACTCCGCGCTCTTGGCAACCAGATCGGCAACCGAGTCGGAAGTCTTTTTTATCAGCTCAGACGTGGTGCGCAGCACTTCCCTCGGATCTACCACGTTCATCCCTTCCACGGTGCGATGCACCGCTTCTTCGGACATATTGGTGACCGACTTCAAGGTGTCTCTCTTTTTCTGATCCAGTTCTCTGGACAATGCTTCGGTAAACGAGTCGAGGCTGTGCCGGAACTTGTCCAGTGTCTTGGACAGGTCTTCACCTCCCCCCACTGAATTCATTGCAATCTCAAGCTGTTCCATTCCGAACAACGTGACAGCGGTGGAAAAACGCATCATCGAAACGATCAACTTTTCCAAAGTGCACCTCCAGAAATTCCCCTTTGGTAAGGATTGTCAGGCGCTAAAGTCAGGTGGAAACGATCCCTTCTGGCGCCTATACCCGTGAGCCGGCCACCTGCCGCGTCCATGAGAAATTCATATGAGCCAATACCATAAAGATAACCTGATAACGGATCTCTGTCTAGACGGAAAATGACTCCCTTGCCCAGAATTATTTGACTAGTCTCGCGCCAGGCGGCGCAGAAGCCGCAGGATCCAAAAAGTCCAGCCAAGCAGAAAACCGGCCGCCAGATAGCCGGGAGTCGACAGGTTCTGCTGAAAAAATGTTCGCCAGTTCAACGCGGCCGACGCAAAGAGGGCGCACCAGATGATCGCGGCCAAAATGGCGCGCGTCCGCAGCCGGCTCCGGCGGTCGTGGCGTTCGATCAAATGGGTGCGCAGTCGAAGCTGGCGGCGCTCCAGCAGGTCCAGGGCGCGCAGCAGGGCGCCCGGTCCCGATTGGAGCCAGCCGGAGATGTCAGCCAGCAGAGTGAGGGTCGCCTTGCGAGAGAAAACTTTGCCTTTCGTCTCCCCGGCAATGTAGTCCTCGCAGAGTTTGACCAGTTGCGGACCGAGATCCAGCCCCGGAGCCAATCGTGAAACCAGCCCGTCAGTCAGAAACAGGGAGCGAATGTATTTGATCATTTCGCGGTTTGGCAGAACTCCATAGTTGCGGACCATCGCCAGCAGGTCAATCATGGCAAGCGTCAGGCTTTTTCCGAAACGAGGAATGCCTCCGATGGGAGGCTCCTTGTACCAGCTTCGACTCCTCCTCTCCAACTCCTGCCGGAAGGCGGCCAGGTCAGCATCAGGAGTCACGGTGCAAATATCCAGAAAACTCGTGTAGATGTCTTCTGTCTTGCCGCCGACGTAGGCCAGCGTGAGCTGGATTGCCTTGCGCCGGGCTTCTGAAGTCAGCGTGCCGACGATCCCGAAATCGACGTAACCGACTACATTATCCTTCAGGATCAGCAAATTGGCGGGATGCAGGTCGGCATGAAACACGCCGAAGTGGAACGCATCGCTGACAAAATTGGTAATCACATTGGAAACAAAGCGCGCCGGATCAAAGCCGATCTGACTGAGCTCACTTAAGCGGCGCGGATCGTGTGTGGTTCGGATGCGCAGATACTCCAGAACACTGTATCCCGGCAGAAAATCCATGGTGAGGATGCGGGACGTTGTCAGGGACCAGTGAATGCGGGGGACACTTTCCGTGGGTGTCTCCCGGGCGTTCTTGCCCAGCATGTCGGCGTAGGCGGCCTCCCGCCGATAGTCCAGCTCATCCTGGATCCACTCGTTGAATTCTCTGACCGGATCGCGCATGAAGTAGAGGCTGCGAATCCTGAGGAAGAAGACCGCTTTGACGAACAGGCGCAGCAGCGCGGCGTCGCGCATGAAAATCTGCTGGATGCCGGGGCGCTGCACTTTGACCGCCGCCAGGGTTCCATCGCGCAGTGTGGCGCGATGGACCTGGCCGATGGAAGCAGAAGCCAACGGCTGGTAATCAAAGTGAAGGTACAGCGCCTCCGGGGGGCGTCCCAGCTCTTCCACAAAGACCTGCTTGACCGGCTCAGAAGGAAACGGGGGTACCCGATCCAGAAGATCCAGCAGCGTGTCGCAGTACTCTCTGGGGAGAACGTCCACCTGTAGCGAGAGAATCTGGCCAAACTTGAGAAAACTCCCGCTCATCTGCTCCAGCGCAATGCGAAGGTGCTCCGGACCGCTGATCCCGGCTCGCTTCAAGACGCGGTCTTTCTGGATGGCCGCCAGGTGCCCCAGCCCGATCCAGAGCACCTGCAGCGTCCGGATAAGGTACTGAAGAGCTCTCATGGTTTGTCCGCCGGGAGCGATCTTCCGCGGGTGAGACTGCCCGGGCGCTCGAAGATCTTGCCGTAAAAAATGTGCTTGCGGCGCGCCAGCATCTCGTTGATGTGCCGCTGGAGCACATCACGAACGTGGTTGGAAAACTCCCTGACCTGTCGCCGGTTATCGGCATCTTCGGGACGAAGTCCCGTCAAGATCGGCGGGGCATAGCGAATGTGCCACTTGGTAGGCAGCGGAACGGGCAGCAGGGGGAATGTCGGCGTGATCGGCAGAAAGGGCCAGCCCGAGAAGCGCGTCACCGCCGAACTGTTCAGGCGCGCCAGGATCGGGAATATTTCCACGTGGCCTACCGTGGCCGCGGGAATAACCGGGATGTTGTTTGCAATCGCCATCCTGGCGAAAGCATCCTTGCCCATTTCTCCCAACTGATAGGCGCCCCGGTACATTCTGAACGCCCCATTGATTCCCTCGGGGAACATTCCCACCAGCTCGCCCCGTTCGAAGAGCTTTCCGGCGTTCTCCTGGCTTGCCACCACTCCTCCCTGCCGGATGAGGAAGTCGGACAAGAAGGGGAATTTGAACAGAGAGGGGATGACCAGAAACCGAATATGACGTTTGCGCGCTTCGAGAATCAACGAGCGGTGCATGACGCCGTCAAACGGCATAAACCCGCGATGATTGGAAACCAGCAGGGCCGGTCCGGTTGCCGGCACATGCTCGATCCCCTCGGATTCCACGCGCCAGTATAACTTGCGCAGAAAGTTGAACCAGAGCTTGTACTTTTCGAGATACTCGGGGTCGAGTCCGAAATCGTCGTAGCACTCCTTGAGCTTGTCTGGCCTGCCCTGTCCGGAATTGCGCAAGAACTGCCTTAGGGCCTGGACGCTGTCAGATTGCGCGGTGAAACCGAGTTGCCGGCAGGCGCGCTCCGATGAGATCGTCCAGTTGTAGCGGACCTGCTCGATGCTCTCGGCCGGGAAGTCTGAGAATCCGGACCGCCACAACAGCCTGCGGGCGGCGCTTTGGAGAGGTCCGCCTGCAGGAAAACGAAACGGAACCGAAGCCTGAAGCGCCCGCCTGAAAGAAACAACGCCCGGAGGGGAGATGTTGAAGATGCCGGGTGCATCCGACAGGACGCCAGCGACCAGGGCGCCGGCGGCGTCCGACAGGGTCAACAACTGAACGGGGGGATTGTAGCCGGCCCATGGCGCGCTTGCTCTCCCGGAAAGGAGCCAGGTGATGAAATCCCTCTCAGCCGGTTCCAGGACGGTGGCCAGACGCAATGCGGCCGCGGAAAAACGGTTTCTTGCCGCTTTCCACAGGATCTCCTCGGCCGACAGCCAACGGCGATACAAGGACGCTTTCGGCAGCAGCGATGCCCGTGCTTCGTGCAGGAGTCCGGGGTTCTTCATGCTGGAGCCATAGACAAATGCGTGGCTGCGCAGCACGACCCGGACCAGCTCCGGGCTGAGCGCCGCGGCAAGCAAGATCTCAAGCGCTGCCAGGTCTTCTCCAAGCCGGGCGGTGCGGCGATGCGCCATGGATGCCCGGAAGGGGAAGCAGAGAATCCGAGACGGCCTGAAGCGCGCCAGTTCGGCGGCTGACGCGGAACTTTCAAAGAAGGCAACCGGATGTCCGCGCTCCTGCAGGGCGTTGCCCGCGGTCCGGGCCAGGACTCCGGCGTGTCCGACGATCGCAACAGGGCAAGGAGTCATGAAAGGCCGGAGGTCTTAATGCGGAAAATCGGGATTCTCCTGGATGGACTTGATCTGAAGCCTGTGGCGCTGGTCATGGCTTGCGATCAACTCCAGAATTCCGTAGATATCTCGGTCTCCGACAAGAGGGTGCACGATGCGGAAGCGGGACAGGTCCCATTGCGCCGCCGGCGCCAGCAGCTTCAAAGTGGTTTGTCTCACCCGGCCGACAAGCTCCAGCAAGGTCGAAGACGGGAGGCCATGCGTCGGTTGCATTTTTGGTCCGGCCTGCATTTTGATCAGCGGGACGGCAAACAGCGTCGACTGCAGCGGGCCGGGTACGAAATTGACCATGAACGAGAGCGGCCCAAGTACCAGAGGCGATCGCAAGAGAGCATCGGGGATCGCCGCAGAACTGAACGGGATTTCCTGGAGGGAGATCTCTCTTCTGGCGCCGCGCTGCGGGTCTCCCTTGTCCAGTAATTCCCGCACATAGCCCTGCCACAGTTTTTCTGCGAGCGCGACGTGGTGAACCACCTCGCCCACTGACCAGGCCGGGCGCGACGGCTTGAAGTCCAACTGCGGCTGGCTCATCCGGCCGATTCCTTCCAGCAGCAGCGCGCGCTCCTGCTCGAGGCGGCTGACGGCTCTGGACAATTGCTCCCTGTTTGTCATGGCCGGGTTGCGCCTTCGGCGACAGGATCTCCAGGGTGGATTAAGAGCCGCAGGGGGACCATCGATCAACGTACCGTGCCGGTCAAAAACAATTCTGAAATACCCTTGACCAGGCGATCGTCGTCCATAGACTCCACCGACTTGCCGCCGAACAGTTCCATGAGCAACAGAGAGAAAACCAAAGAGGAGAGGAAGAACGCGGCTGCGGCTTCGGTGTCGATGTCAGCGCGCAGTTCGCCGCGCTGCTGCCGCGCCTTTAGAAAATCGGTGAAGAGCTGGCGGCCCCGCTGGATGAAGGTGCGGTAAAACACCGTCGCAAACTCCGGGTTGCGCATGGCCTCGGTCATCATGGTTCCGAGAAAGCCGATGTGGGTTCGGCATTCATCGATCAGGATATGCGCCATCCCTTCCAGTTCATCGCGAAGCGTCTCGCCGGGAAAACGGAGTTCCGGGACCGGGGCGGAGCCGGCGATCAATTCCAGCTCGCGCTCCAGCACCGCCCGAATCAGTCCCTCGCTGCCGCCGAAGTGGATATAGATCCGGGGAGCCGCGATTCCGCATTTTTCAGCCACCTTGTCGAGGAACGTCGCCTGCAGGCCGCCTCGGGAAAGCAGTTCCATTGTGGAATCCAGGACCCTCTTTTGCTCCTCGGCGCTTAAACCGCGATCCACCCTGTCTGCCGATGAGTCACTCATATCCTTTACCCTCCTTTATCTCGTGCCGGCTCAGGTCCGGGGGCTCATGCTCGAACGATCCTGCGCAACTTGCCGCCTTGCTCCTGCCGGTGAGAATGCGATCAGCGACGCGCTGCGCTGAGACAATCACCGGTACAATGCCCCCTCCGGGCTGCGTCCAATGGCCCACCAGGTAAAGGTTTTGGATCGCCGTCTCATTGGCGGGGCGCAGGGATCCCAACTGTTCGGGCGACATCTCCCAGCCCAACATGGCGCCTTGGTGGTTCAAAGTGTACTGATAGGATGTGTTGGCTGCGGCGCTCAACTGGATCACGATGTGATTGTCGATGCCCGGAAGGATCCGGCGCAACTGTCCCATGATGTAATGCTCGGTTTCCTGCTTGACTTCACGCCAGTTCACCACTTTGTCATACTCGACAGCGTTCCATTTCTGGATAATCAAGATGTCATGGTTCGGCGGGGCGACGCTGGCGTCCAACAGTGTCGTAAAAAAGACCTTAAAGAAGGTGCGGATCAGGTCCTCGGGATCCCAGGATGTCCAATAGTACCCCTCGATGGATTCCATGACTTGGCGCGGCAGCTTTTTTAAGCCCATGTGTGTGATAAAGCATGGAATTGAAGGCCGGAGTTGCATCAGCCCGTCGATGACAGCCCGACCGCAATGTTCTTCTCCGATCAGCCGCCGGTAGGTCTGCACCATGTCGGCGTTGGAGACCACGACGGGCGCGCGAAACGCAACGCTCTCTTTGCTGTGCCCGAAGCGCGGCTGCACCGCCACACCGACGGCGCGTCCCTGTTCGATGAGTATGCGCTGGACGGCGCTGCAAAGCAGCACGTGGCCCCCCTTTTGCTTGAGAGAATCTCCAAGCGCATCTGCAAACACCTGGGATCCTCCTCTGGGATAGTAGTTACCCAGGAAATAGGCGAGGCGCAGCGTCGAGTCAAAAAGAAAGGACGTGCGGCTGGGGAGAGACCCCCAGTGAGAGTGGTCGGCGATGAGATAAGCCCGCAGTTTTGGATCCTGGAAGTGTTCCAGTAGTTTTTCTTCCACCGTGCAGAACCGATATTTCTCAGCCTTTTCGTTGGGGATGTCCCTGAAGTAGTAGAGCAGGCCGTAGAGGTAGGCTTCCCTCACTTCGGCGAAAAACCGATCGATCTGGGTTGCCTGATGAGGAAAGCGGTCCTTGAGCCTGCGCAGGTAGAGGGAGAAATCGGCAGGCACGACAAATGTTTCTCCATCGGGAAAGTGGAACTTATCGACCGGATCCATCTTGATCCACTCGGTGGAAATCCCGAGTTTGTTGAGGAGCTTTCCTGGAAAAGTGGACGGATTGCCCAACAGCGGATAGAAGTGAGTGGCGGCATCAAAGATGAATTTCTTGCGTCGAAACGTGCTGCAGTAGCCCCCCAGCACATAATGCTGCTCTATGATCAGCACCCTCAGCCCCGCCTGAGCCAGCAGGTTGGCGCAGAACAGCCCGCCGATGCCGGAACCGATCACAATCACATCATAGTCAGCCGGATACTCGCGGCCGTAAACTTTCACGTCATTCCTCCGTCCACGGCCAGGACCTGTCCGGTGATGTAGCCGGCATCCTCTCCGGCCAGGAACGCGACCACATGCGCCACCTGGGTGGGGGAGCCGGGGGCCCCCATGGGAATCTGCGCAGCCAGGCGTTTGCGCGCCTCCTCAGGCATATCCTGGAGCATGTCGGTTTGAATAAGGCCGGGAGCGACGGCGTTAACTCGAATCTGAAATCGAGCCACCTCTTTTGAGAGAGCCTTAGTAAAGCCAATAACGCCAGCCTTGGACGCCGAGTAGTTGCTTTGGCCCGCCAAACCGGTCAATCCACTGACGCTGACGACATTAACGATCGCCCCTCTTTTTCGCTTCATCATACCAAAGATGACGGCGCGGCAGTAGTTAAAGGTGCCGCCCAGGTTTGTCTCGATCACTTCACTCCAAGCCTCCGGGTGCATCTTGTATAGAGCGGAATCGCGTTTGACACCCGCGTTGTTGACCAGCAGATCTGTAGGGCCGAGAGACTTCTCGACTTCCACGATTACTTCACGTGCGCGCGGGTAGTTCCGGACGTCAGCTTGATAGGCTGATGCGACAAGACCCTGCGCCCGCAATTGATCCACAACCTCAGTCGCCGCCCTGGCGTTGCTGCTAAAGGTAAACGCGACCCTCCAGCCCGAGCGAGCCAGTTGTTCGACAATGGCGCGGCCGATACCGCGGCTGCCGCCGGTGACCAGAGCAACCCGATTGTCACTGCTGTTTGTCACGTTACCTCTCGCCTCTAGCCTCCGACCTCTACCTTCGGCCGATTGCGCCCATAGCGCTCATGGGCGGTTGCAAACTCCCCGGACGCAATGGCGCTCGCCATAGAGATTTCTCCGCCAAGCAGCGCGGCCGCAACAATCTCGGCCAGCTTCCTTGCCTTGCCGGCTCCGTAGCAGTCGAGCATCTGCAGGCACTCCCGCTGCGTTGCCAATCCTGTGCCGCCGCCGACGGTGGCCACTGAGAGCGCCGGAAGGGTCACGCTGGCATGAAGACCGCCATCGGCCAGCTCAAAGCTGGTGACCCCGCACGCGGAGTTGACGACATTGGCAACATCCTGGCCGGTGGCAATGAACATGGCGGTCAGGCCGTTTGCATACTGGCCGTTGTAGCCGACCGAGTTGGCGCCC
>JACQGG010000234.1 GCA_016199665.1 Acidobacteriota bacterium
ACCCTGCTGTTTGGCCTCGGCCGCTGTGGTCAGTCCCGTATCCATGAACGCCCGGACCTGCTCGGGCGTTCTGGCGCGAGCCGCCGAGACCGCCTGGACAAAGCGGTTTTCGATGTCGTGAATCACGTACTCCAGCGACTCTCGAAACTCAGGAGACATCTCCTTGCGCATGAACGTCTCCCCGGCCGACTTGTATTCCTTGAATTGAATGTATTCGGGCCTGACCTGAAGCTTGTCCAGGGCTTTGCGGAAAAACATCACTTCGGCGTAGGTGCCGTTGACCAACACTCCCATTCCCGGGTTGAGCATAATGCGCGACGCCGGCAGCGCGAGGTAGTAGTCCCGGTCCCCGATGAAATCGCTCGCAGCGATGGCGTAGAGGGGTTTGCCGGCCCTGCGAAAGCGCTGCAAGGAGGCATAGAGCTCTTCTGCGGATCCCCAGCCCAGATCATTCGGCTGGAACGTAACCACCGCGGCGCGGATGCGGCGGTCGGCCGCCGCGGCATCGATGGCGCGCCGCAGGTCGTAGAGGCTGGGGCGCCCCTCGCGCAGCAAACCCTGGATAGGATTGTGGCTCGGCCCGTCTGAAATTTCGCCGGCGATACTCACCTCCAGGACCGAATCGGGCCTGATTTCAGGCGGCCGCGTGACCGCGCGAATCAGCAGCGCCGCGGCCGCAAAAATGACGACAAAGAACAAGATAATCCCGCTCCAGAACACCCTTCGCCGTTTCATAGGACTTCTCCTTGCCTGACCCTTACTTTATTGCCATCTGCGGCCGCGGCAAAGAGATAGTTTCAGCATTCAGCCGTCAGCCTCTGCCGCCGAATGTTGACGGCTGACCACTGACGGGCCGACGGCTGATTGGCCGACCGCTGATGGCTGACGGCCCATTTGTTGGACGCACTCTACCGAGAAAGAACTTTGTGTCTGTTCCCAAATTCACGGCCACACGGTGGATCATCCATTTTGGGGGATTGACAGCAGCGATTTGCGCGACTACAGTTAAAAGTGCGCCATCCAATACAACCATTATGATCATCCAATTGGCGGCCGATTCGGGAGAGCCCATTTATCAGCAGATCGCAGGCGTCATCAAGGAACAGGTGCATCGCGGCAGTTTAAAGCCGGGGGATCGCATTCCTTCCAGCCGCGATCTGGCCGCCACGCTCGGGGTGAACCGCACCACGGTCTGTCTTGCCTACGACGAATTGCGGCGATCCGGCTATATTCAGTCTCACGTCGGACGGGGCAGCAGTGTTGTGGGAGCCAACGGCCAGCGCTGGCTGAAGGGGGGGCAAGAGAGTGAGGTGAATTGGGACAGCCTGCTTTCCACCGGGATGTTGAATCTGACGCGGCGCATCCCGGCACGTGATGGCGCGGCGCCTCGCGCGTGGCTCGATTTTTCCAGACTCATTCCGGACCAGACCCTCTTCCCGGTGAAACCGTTCGAAGGAATTCTCAAGGGAGTGATCCGACAGCGGGGAGCCGCCTTGCTCCAATACGGCCCGGCTTTGGGGCTGCCTGAGCTTCGGGCCCTGATCGCCCGGCGAATGCAACGCTGGGGGATTCAGGCAACCGACGAGGAAGTGATCATTGTCAATGGCGCCCAGCAGGGGATGGACCTCGTGTTCAAAGCTTTAATCAACGCCGGTGACGCGGTGGTCGTGGAATCTCCGACTTATTCAAACATTCTTCCACTGCTCGGTTTTTATCAGGCGCGTGTCGTTGGCGTACCGATGACCGCCCAAGGCCTGGATCTCGATTCGCTCCGATCGGTGGCAGCTCGCCGGTCTCCCAAGCTGATTTATACCATTCCCAATTTCCAGAACCCGACCGGTATCTGTACCTCTGAGGCCCACCGCAGGCAACTGCTGTCCATCGCCAGCGAGTTCAATGTACCGATTCTGGAGGATGGATACGAAGAGGATCTGCGCACCAGCGGCAAGAACGTTCGCCCCATCAAAGCGGCCGATCGCGCCGGACGGGTCATTTACCTGGGAACCTTTTCAAAGGGACTGTTTCCAGGATTGCGCATCGGCTGGATCGTTGCGCACCGCACCCTGATTGAAACCCTGGGCGCAGCCAAGTTCAGCACCGACTATCACACCAGCCTGCTCCTGCAGGCCGCACTGACGGAGTTTATTTCGCAGGGCCACTATGACCGTCACTTAAAGCGTCTGCAGAAGGTGTTGGCCCGGCGGCTGCAACTGACTTTGCGCTCGATGAAGGAATACTTTCCGCGCGGCGCCCGGTGGACTTTGCCGGCAGGAGGCTACTCGGTTTGGGTCACCTTGCCGCCTGGAGTTTCCGGCCGGCAACTGGCGCTCGACGCACGGCATCAAGGGGTCCTGATTGCCCCGGGAGAGCATTTCTTTCAGTCTTCGGAGGATTCCGGATCGTTCAGACTGAGCGTTTCCACAGTCAGTGAAACGCAGATCCGGCAAGGCATCCAGTTGCTGGGCAAAGCGATCGCGGCGCAGGCGCCGCCCCAGTCTTTGCGCGGCGGGGTTGCGGAATTGCCGCATGTGTAGGGAGCTGATTTCAGGGACAGCCCCCTCATTTCAATCGAGATGAGGGGGCTGTCCCGAATTGAACAAGGAGGAACGATGGAAACAGGAACGCTCAAGCTGAAGACCGGGTTGGCTGAAATGCTCAAGGGGGGCGCCATCATGGACGTCACCAACGCGGAGCAGGCCAAGATTGCGGAAGACGCCGGCGCGGTGGCGGTGATGGCGTTGGAGCGGGTTCCCGCCGACATCCGCGCCGAGGGGGGAGTGGCTCGCATGGCTCCCATCTCCAGGATTCGCGAGATCCAGCAAACCGTCAGCATTCCGGTCATGGCCAAGTGTCGGATCGGCCACATTGCCGAAGCGCGGATGCTGGAAGCGATGAAGGTTGATTTCATCGATGAGAGCGAGGTGCTCACCCCGGCAGACGAAGAGCACCACGTCAACAAGATGGACTTTGTCGTCCCGTTTGTGTGCGGCGCCCGGGACCTGGGAGAGGCGCTGCGCCGCATCGCCGAAGGAGCTGCCCTGATCCGCACCAAGGGAGAGGCGGGTTCAGGCAACATCGTGGAAGCGGTGCGCCATATCAGAAAGATTACCCGCGAACTCCGCACCCTGACCATCGCCGCCGATGAAGAGCTGATGACCGAGTCCAAGAAGCTTGGAGCCCCCTTCGAGCTGGTGCGGTGGGTGGCAAGAGCGGGACACCTCCCGGTTCCCAATTTCGCAGCCGGAGGAATCGCAACGCCTGCTGACGCGGCTTTAGTGATGCTGCTTGGAGCTGAATCCGTGTTTGTGGGGAGCGGAATCTTCAAATCCTCAGATCCGGCGCGCCGCGCCCGCGCCATCGTACAGGCCGTCACCCACTTTAACGATCCGGAGCGCCTGGTCGCGATCTCGGGAGACCTGGCAGAAGCGATGCGAGGTTTGGACATCGCGCAGATGGACAAGAAGGAACTCCTGCAGACGCGGGGATGGTAGGGGAGTGAGAATCGGCGTCTTGAGTTTCCAGGGCGATTTTCAAGCGCACATCCGCGCGTTGGAGCAGGCGGGCGCAGAAGCGGTTCCGGTGCGTAACCAGCGGCAGTTACTTTCCTGCCAGGGCCTGATCATTCCAGGGGGAGAGAGCACTACACTGCTGAAGT
>JACQGG010000232.1 GCA_016199665.1 Acidobacteriota bacterium
CCCTGATCCCCGATCCCCGACCCCCGTCACCGGCAAGCCACCATCGCCGCACTGCCACGATCGACCAGACCGCTTCCACCAGCCCGAACGGCCAAGCCCCCTGAAGGAACCCGTAGGCCGACCCCAAGGCACACGCCCCTGCAAACGCCAAAATGAACCACCGGCTGCGCTCCTCCAGGGAATAGCAGACCAGCATCGCCGTCACTGCAAACAATCCGAAAAACGTGAGTCGATCCAAGCGATCACCCGGACCCGGTCAGTCCTGCAAACCGCCGCCAGGCACAAGGTCCGGCGCCACAGCACGCATCCGAATCTCACCGCCACGCTGGACAGCCTGCAAACCGGCGCCAGGCCCAAGGGCCGGCGCCACACCGTCCTGGCCTCCGGCTGGATTCGATATTGCCCGCAACTGCGATGTGAAGGATCAAAACGCGCCCGCCGACAACCTGGCTGACGCGCCGCTTTGGGCGACCTTGTGCCCGTGCTACACTAACAGCTTTGGCTTTGTTCAGGAAACGCAATTGTCACGGGTTATTGGCTCTCAGGAACCTGTAAACATCTCAGAGCCAACATATGAGAACGTGTGAAATTTACCCCGTTTCAGTCAAGAGGCGGCCGCAGCGCATGGCTCGCCTGCAGCCTTCATCGCCCGTGACGCTCTACCAGAACAGGAAATAACAGTATGGCCGAAAAAAACGAGCCGGAAGAAACTTTCAAGGTGTTCGACCGCCGCAAGTTCACCCTCACCGGGGAAGAGCGCACCGATATACCCCCTGAAGAAGCTGCGCCAACGGAGAAACCGCCTCGACACGAGCCGGCCAAGGCCGCTCCCCCCGGGAAGGATGCTTCCCGCCAGCCTTCAAGAGAGCCAGCCGGACGATCCCAGGCCAAGAGCGCCCCATCGGCCGCGGAGAGCGAGGAATTTGCGGCCTTCCTGATGTCTTTGGCCAACAGCGCGCTGGTGTACCTGGAGGCCAAGGATCCCGTCGCCGGCCGATCGCAGCAGAACATGGCGGCGGCCAAGCAGATGATCGATTGGATAGCCCTGGTGCAGCGCAAGACCGAGGGAAATCGGACTCCGGAGGAAAGCCACCTCCTGGAGAACCTGCTCTATGAGCTGCGCATGCAGTTTCTCGCGAAAAACAAGCCGCCAAAACTTTGACGGCATTCATTTCTGGACATGAAGGTCACTTTTCTGGGCACCGGAACTTCCCACGGCATTCCCATGCTCGGATGCGGGTGCAAAGTCTGCACGTCGCCGGATCCGCGCAACCGCCGCATGCGTCCTTCGGTCCTGTTGCAGCACGACAAACAGATTATTATTGACACTTGCCCTGATTTCAGAACCCAGCTCATCCGCCATCCCATCAAACGACTGGATGCCGTGTTGTTCACTCACTGGCATGCGGATCATATCTTGGGATTGGACGACCTTCGGCCCTTCAACTATTGGCAGTCGGGTGCTATCCCTATTTACGGAAACGCACAGACTCTGGAGCGCATCCGAAAGGTATTTGCCTATATTTTCGACCCGATTCCGTACGAGGGCGCGCCCAATGTGCGGACTCAACTCATCGAGGGTCCGTTTGACGTTGATGGGCTGGCTGTCGAGCCGCTGCAGGTCTTCCACGGAAAGAGCGAAATCCTGGGGTTCAAGATCGGCGACTTCGCTTACATCACCGACGCCAGCTTCATACCCGAAACCACGCTGGCTCAAGTCAGGAACATCGGCTGCCTGGTGCTGAACGCCTTGCGTTACCAGCCGCATCCCACCCACTTCAATCTGGAACAGTCCATCCAGCACATTGAAAAGATCCAGCCGGGTCGCGCGTTTCTAACCCATATCGCGCATCAGTTGGACCATCAGGAAGTGGAGAATACGCTTCCGGCTCACGTTCGCATCGCCTACGATGGATTGGCCCTGGAATTATGAAGATCGTACGCAGCCTGAAGGAGGTGACCACGCCTCTGCCGCATCCGATCCTTGCCGTGGGAAGCTTCGACGGCCTTCATCGCGGGCATCAGAAGGTTTTGGAAAATCTTGTGGCCCGGGCGCACCAGTATCAGGGAACCGCCGTGGTGCTGACTTTTCATCCACATCCCCAAAAGATCATCTCTCCAGCGGACGCGCCCCGCCTGATTCAGACTTTCGAGCAGAAGGCGGCGCTGCTGGAAATCATGCATATTGATCTGCTGGCGGTGGTCCCCTTTACCTGGGACCTGGCGCAGTTGTCCGCGGAGAACTTCGTGACCGAAATCATTCACCGACAGTTAGGAATTCGCGAACTGCACGTGGGCGCCAACTTCCGCTTCGGGCACAACCGGGAAGGCGACGTCGCGCTGCTCAAAAAAATGGGTGAGAGCCTGGACATCCAGGTGGTCGAAGTTTCCGAGCTGTATTTTCGCAATCATAAAGTGAGCAGCACACGAATCCGAAGGTTGCTGGCCCAGGGCTGCGTGGAATTCGGAAGACGCCTGTTAGGGCGGCCGTACTCCATTACCGGCACGGTCGTTCACGGGGCCGGCCTGGGCGCCCGCATCGGCATACCCACGGCCAACCTGGACGTGCGGAACGAACTGGTCCCGCTGGTTGGCGTCTACGCGACCTCCGCCCGCGTGAACGGCACGGACTGCCTCGGAGTAACCAATGTCGGGTTTCGACCCACGGTCCGGGGGACGACGGAGCGCCCCGTTGTCGAGACACATCTTCTTGACTTGAATCAGGATCTACACGAAAAAGAGATGGAGCTTTTCTTTCATTTCAGAATTCGGGCGGAACGGAGGTTTTCCGGTGTGGAGGAATTGGTGCGGCAGATAGGCAGGGATATTGCCTTCGCCCGCCGCTATTTCTCCAGGACCAGCGCGGCGAAGAGGTCCATGGTTCAAGGTCTGTAGTTTTGGCTGATTGTCTGATTCTCTTTAACTTGGCTCCCGGCGTCGCAGGTCGGCACATCCAGGGTCTGCTGGCGCCCGCGGCTGGGTCACAGTCGTGATACAAAAGGGGAGACGCGCCGCGGCGCCGCTCTGCGAGGTGCAGAAAACATCATGGCCATCACCCTAGAAGAAGTTCGGCACATTGCCCGGCTTGCCAACCTTCAGTTCTCCGAAGAAGAGCTGCAGGCTTTCATTGTTCAGTTTTCAAAGATTCTGGAGCACATCGAGCAGCTCAGTCAGGTTGACACCCAGGGTGTTGAACCGACTTACCATGCGGTTGCAGGCAAGATTGACCGTGAAAACGCGCGCAGCGATGTCATCCACGCATCCTTCTTGCAGGAGAAGGCGCTGATGAACGCTCCCGAATCCGAAGAGGGCCAATTTCGCGTGCCGAAAGTGATCCGGTAGATCATGGGCTATCCACGGCTCAGCATCGCAGAGATACGGGAAGGGTTGCGCAGGAAACAATTTTCCTGTGTGGAAATAACGCAGCAACACCTGAAACGCATTGAGGAGGCGGATGCCCGCCTGAAGGCCTTTCTCACCGTCACACCGGAGTCGGCGCGGGCGCGCGCGGCCGTCTTGGACCAAGCGCTGGCAGCGGGCGAGCCTTTACTTCCCTTAACCGGCGTCCCGATCGCCATCAAGGACAACATCTGCACCCAAGGGGTCAGGACCACCTGCGGCTCCCGCATCCTGTCCAACTATGTAGCACCCTATTCCGCTACCGCGGTGGAGCGCCTGGAGGCGGCAGGCGCGGTGATTGTGGGCAAGACCAATTGCGATGAATTCGGCATGGGCTCGTCAACGGAGAATTCGGCCTTCGGGCCCTCCCGCAACCCGTTTGATCTGGAGCGCGTTCCGGGAGGATCCAGCGGCGGTTCGGCCGTCGCGGTCGCAGCCGGCGAAGCCGTCGGCGCCTTCGGCAGCGACACCGGAGGCTCAGTCAGAACTCCCGCAGCCTTCTGCGGCGTTTATGGTCTGAAGCCGACTTACGGCCGGGTGTCGCGCTATGGCTTGGTCGCCTATTCCTCTTCTCTGGATACGATCGGCCCACTGGCACGCAGCGTCGCCGATCTGGCCGAACTCCTGCAGGTTATCGCGGGACACGATCCCCGGGACATGACGTCGCACGGCTCGGCGCCAGACCGGTACACTTCCGGCCTGGACGCTGCGCTGCGGAATCACCGTGTGGGTGTCCCTTTTTCGCTGATTGAAGAGGGAGTGGAAGCGGAGACAAGACGGGCGATCCATCGCGCCTTGGACGCGCTAGAGCGGGCCGGTTGTGCAGTTGAGGAGATTGCTCTGCCGCATCTGGCCAACGCCATTGACACCTACTACCTGATCGCCCCGTGCGAGGCAAGCTCCAATCTGGCCCGCTATGACGGCGTCAAGTACGGCTACCGCAGCGAGCATTTTTCCAACCTCGGGGAAATGTACCAGATCACACGGGCCGGCGGCTTTGGAGCGGAAGTGAGAAGGCGCATCATGCTGGGGACGTTTGCACTCAGCAGCGGATACTACGATGCCTACTTCCTCAAGGCGTCCAAGGTGCGCACCCTGCTGATCCAGGACTTCCAGGCCGCGTTTGCCCGTGTAAACACGATTCTGATTCCGACGGCTCCCACGCCTGCATTCAAGATCGGCGAAAAGACTTCGGACCCGCTGGCGATGTACTTGACCGATGTTTTCACCGTACCGGCCAATCTGGTGGGGATACCGGCGCTGTCTGTCCCCGCCGGGTACACCCCGGACAATCTGCCGGTGGCGGTTCAACTGCTGGCCAACCAGTTTCACGAGAAAGCGCTGCTCCACGTTGCCTGGCACCTGGAACAAGCCTTCGCCCTGAAACCGGCGGCGCTGGCGGTTTGAGGTTCAAGAAGGGAAAAGGGCGGAAGGAGGCGGAAAGCGGAAGGCAGAAGGCGGAAGGTAGAAGGCGGAAGGCGGAAGGCGGAAGGCGGAGCACGGAATAGAGATCGTGGAAGCGAGCGTTATTGTTCGAAAGTGGAAGAAAAGTACAGGGAGTATCCGGAGGGCGCAAAAGCGGGTCCTGATTTGTGCTGTCATGGCTGAGCAAGTTTCTCTTTCCGCCCTCCGCCTTCCGCCTCCCGCCTTCTACCTTCCACCTTCTGCCTTCTGCCTTCTGCCTTCTGCCTTCCACTTTCTGCCTTCCGCCTTCCGCCTTCCGCCTCCCGCCTTCTTCTCTTCCGCCACGGCGATCTTCGTGACCGTGGCGGCAAAGCGCTCCAGTTCTGGGCGCAGCGCTTCC
>JACQGG010000233.1 GCA_016199665.1 Acidobacteriota bacterium
AAGATTGATCTCGTTACCGTAGATGGTATTGTTCACGTAGAACAGCGTGACATCGGCATCGGGGTCCGCTGTGACTCCTTCGGGCAGAGCATTGCGGTCGGATCCAAGGTCAGCGAATACATGAAAATGTCGCGCCCGACGCGATCCCCCAGCAACTCTTGCACCTTGATCAGGTTCATGGTGTACATGGGGCAGCGCTCCTCGCAGTGGGTATACATGAAGTTGAACACTACTGTCTTTCCCATCACCAGATCGCTGTAAAAGCGCGCCCGCTCTCCCTCATGGGACATCACGATCACATCAGGGAAGTAACCGTCGCGCGGGCCGCGTCTTTCGGCACAGGGGAGGGGCATGATGTCTTCCATGCGCTGGGTTCCGCGGCTGGAGGCGGCCAGGCGCTCATTGGCTGCGCGTGCGCCGGCGAGTGCGCCGCCGAGCGCGGCAATCCCCCCCGTCAGATTGCACAGCAAGTTCCGTCTCTTCATGTAGTTTCCCTCCCGGTCCGGCAGTCCGCTCTTCACCGGGCCAAATGCCCGTGAGCGGAGAAAGTCAAGCGTTACATTTCCTGCCCGTTCCTCTCCTGCCCGTTCCCCTCACAGCCGGACAGGCTCCTAGGGTCTTCTTCCTCTTCTCCTGGCTCTCGGCACCACATCGTAGCGGATCATCATGGTGTGATCCTCATGCACTACGTTGTGGCAGTGCATGACGTATTTCCCCACGAACCCGCGGAACCGCATGAAGATCGTGATCTCATCATTGGGTCCCAGAAATACCGTGTCCTTGCGGGCGAGATTGACCGAGCCACGGCGCGGCTTGGCGCCGTTGATCGAGATCACCTGTTCCCGCGTCTTCAATAACTTCTATAATGAATTGGGCCGCCACTGCCAGGGAGTAAGTGCGCCGTCCCTGCGAGTTGCAGATTGGAGAAAAAACGACATGAGACGAAACAAGCGACTGGACGATGGCATGAAACGAAGAGATTTCCTGACAGGTTCTACCCTTGTTGTGACCGGCACCCTGCTGGGCAGCGCTGGCCCGACTCTGGCCCAGCAGGATCCCGCCTCGGCCGGCCCGGCCGATGCCAGGCTGATCGAGGATCTCATTGCGGCAAACCGAATTCTGGCCCGGGAAGGGGTGGTTGACGCATTCGGGCACGTGAGCGTGCGGCATGACCGGGATCCGAATCGATATCTTCTGTCGCGTTCATTGGCCCCGGCGCTTGTCACGCCCGACGATGTTATCGAGTACGACTTGGACAGCAATCCAGTCAATGCGAACAACCGCCCGCAGTATTCCGAACGTTTCATCCACGGCGAGATTTACAAAGCGCGGCCTGAGGTCAAAGCAGTGGTCCATAATCACTCGCCCTCGGTGATCCTCTTCGGTGTGAGCACGGTGCCCCTGCGCCCCGTCTTCCACATCGCTGCGTTTATCGGCAAAGGCTTGCCGATATTCGATATTCGCAAGGCCGCTGGAATGACCGACATGCTGGTGAGCAACCCGGATCGGGGTCGTGCCTTGACGCAGATCCTTGCAAGTAACGTAGCGGTCCTCATGCGGGGACACGGTGCAGCGGTTGTGGGTGCATCTTTGCCTCTGGCTGTGGGCCGCAGCGTTTATCTGGAACAGAATGCAAGAATCCAGGCCCAGGCGATAGGTCTGGGTGGTGGGGTGACGTACCTGGATCCTGAAGAGGCGCGCAAGGTGATGGAAGCCGGGGAGAATCGGTCCTATGAGCGGGCATGGGAGCTGTGGAAGCTGAGGGCGCTGGAAAAGTAACCGTGGCAGCAACCGGCGCTGACACTTCCAAAGCCTGCGATTCCGGGACCCTTGAACGCTGATGGCTGCCAGCTATTTTCCCGCCGCGATAATCTGCGATTTGCGATCTGCGATTTGCGATCTACCCCTTACGTCTTGATCCGGGTGGTAATGAAGAACAGGATCTCGCGTGTGTCCCGGGAGCGGAGTTGCCTCTTGAAGATGTTTCCCAGGACGGGAACGCTGCCCAGGCCCGGAACCTTGTTCTGTTGATCGCGGCTGCTTTCGACAAAAATGCCGCCGATGATTGTGGTCCCGCCGTCCTCGACCAGCACCCGGGTTTCTGATTCACTGACCAGAATCACCGGGATGCCCAGCACGGTAGAGCTGAAATCGGGAATATTGTTCTCCACCCGCAGCTTGAGCAGGATGGTGTTTTGATCCGTAATCTGCGGCATGACCGTCAGCTTCAGCGCGGCCTCCTCGAAGCGCACCGTCGTGGTGAAATTCTGGGTGACCGGAACAGGGATTCTGGCCCCTTGAATGATTCTCGCCTCAGCGTTGTTTTGTGCTGACACCCGCGGGCGGCTCAGGATGCGGGCTTCTCCCCGCTTTTCCGCCGCCGAGATGGCCGCATCCAGCAGGACCGTATCCACCAGCTTGCCGACCCGGATTGCGCCGATGGCCGTGGAATCCTTGGCAGGTGTCTCCACCCGGGCGCTGCCAATGACGCGGTCTCGAGCGGTATTGCCCTCCTGAAACCCCAACTGTACGCCGATATCACGCGAGAAGTTTGTGGTCGCCTCAATGACGCGGGCTTCAATTTCCACTTGCCGCTCGGCAACGTCCAGTTGATCGGCCAGGCGCTGCAGCGTGTCAATCCGGCCGGAGATGTCCGAGATAATCAGCGTGTTGGTGCGCTCGTCAACATTGATCTGCCCCCGCTCGGTCAACTGCTTTTCCAGCGTCTTGGCCGTTTCCACCGACTTTGCATAATTGAGCCTGCGAGTCACCGTGGTCGTATCGGTAGCCAGAAAGGAAGCCCGCTTTAGTTTCTGAGTGGCCTCTTCCTCGGCGCGCAGCCGATCCTGGGTGGAAATCCGCAACACGTTCCCTTCAATGCGTCTTTCCAAGGCATGGCTCTTGAGCATGGTTTCCAGCACCTGGTCCCACGGCACGCTGTCCACGTGGATGGTGATGGCGCCCTTCACGTCGGGATCTATGATGACGTTAAGGCCGCTCAGTTCTGAAATCACACGGAAAAAATCCACAAGTTCCACGTCCACCAGGTCCAGCGTGATGAGCTCGCCCGTGTAGGCGGTAGAAGACTGAGGCGCCGGCTTCTCCGATGTGTCCTGCTGCTGCGCGGAACCGGACTGGCCGGCGGAGGGGAGTTCGCCGGCAACCGCTGATGAGTACGCCATCAGCAATGCGATTGAAACATTCAGCATCACGTTATTCGTCATACGCCGCCTTTCCTTAGGGCATTCCGGCGCCGCGTTCACTCGGGTTCATTCGCGGCGCCGCGATCCGGGTACAACTCCCGGCGAATCGTTCGCTGCACTTTTTTCCCGTCGTCGCCGACCCGTTCTTCGGTGAAGAACACCTGGCTGGCCGTAATTTCGGAGATAAACCCGTCATAGAGCCGGTCTCCCACTTTGCCGAAGTAGCCTGCTTTCCCCTGGCCTTGCAGGAGCGCCAGCTTTGCGCCGGCGCCGGATGCAATTCCCGCAAGTTTGATCTCGGAAATCGACAGACCTGCAAGGCCGGGGGGACGGGGTCGGGCAATCGAGGGAGTCTCTTTTGGGGTTTCCTTCTTGGGAACAATCAGAGACCGAAACGGATCTCTCTTCCCTCGGAAATGGAATCCAGCCCTGGAAGGGCCGGGTTGGCTGTCCGGAGAGTCGCCTTCACCCGCGGGCTCCCCGTGGCAGGGGAACACAAGCGACAGGAATAAAATTACGGCGATGCCTGTCCCTTTCATGATTCTTCTTGATTTTCAAGGAAGACAAAAGTGGTAGCGGTACAGGTGGCGGAAAGAGTCCGCTGGCCGGCGGGTTTATCCAAACCCCGGATGGAGATGTTGTCAACGTTAATGATCCGGCTGAAGCTGCCGACCTTGTCAAGAAAAATGCCGAGGCTGCCGTAGGATCCTTCGACGGCGATCAGGATCGGCCAGTCCTCATAGAAGTCGCGCCGCACTGTCTGCTGGGGAGTGAAACTCCGGATCCGCAGATTTGACTCAGCCGCCAGCCGTTGAATCTGGCGAATGATATCGGCTGTTTCTTTCCCTTCGGGAAGAATCTGGCGAAGAGTGCGCAAATGCTCCCGCTGCCGGCTGATCTCCCTTTTGAACTGAGGCAGACTCGCTTCCACGGCCTGCCCCTTGTGCAACTCGGCGCGCAGCATCTCGATTTGTTGCAGCAGAAGTGCCAATTGGGCGCGCCGGGGGGCGACCCCATAAAGGTAGAGCGCGCCGGCGAGAGCCAGCAGCAGGACCATGACCAGCAGCCGGCTTCGGAATGAGTTATCGGCAGCGTGCGATTCTTCAAGCGCCATGTTCATCTCAGGTCGCAATTCAACTGAAACTTGATGGCAGGCTCGTCTTCCTGCCAATAGGCGAGTTCGACAGCCTTAAACAGCCGGTTGCCGCTCAACACGCTGATAAAATCTGCAATCGACGGCACGTCAAAGGCCCGTCCCTCCACGGTCACCTGCTTGCCTTTTTGGTTGAGGCTGGTCAGCCAGAGTGTGGGACGATCCGGGACGCCGACCAGGATGCTTTCGAGCAAATCGGCAGCCCCCGTCTGATTTCGCTTCAGTTGTTCGATGACGGCAACGCGTTCCTCCAGGAGCTTCTTCTGAGTTTCAAATCGGGCCATCTGCCTGCGAACTTCTGCCAGTCGTGCGGCCTCTCGCTCGACCGTTTGCAGGTCCTTTTGTCTGGCGCTTACTTCGGCGCCCAACCACCACCCCCACCACACCCCCC